>LKUH01000392.1 GCA_001412425.1 Candidatus Cloacimonas sp. SDB | reverse complement strand
AAACATAGTCTTGATGAAAAAAATAAAGAAATTAACCTGCTCAATGAAAATCTGGAAAATGAGGTGAAAAAGCAAACGGAAGAGATCAAAAAAACTTATGAAAAACTCTGCTCCAGCGAGAAGTATCACCGGCATATTCTGGAAAATCTGGGAGAAGGGGTCGCAATTGTAGATCTTAGTGAGAATATTACCTTTGCCAACTCCGCTGCCGAAAGAATCTTTGGAACAGGAAAAGGGGAACTTGTCGGCAGAAATCTAATCGAATTTACAACTTCCCGCTCATTAGACATAATTCAGTCTGAATCAGAAAAGATCAATTCCGGTAGTTCAGCCCAATATGAAATTGAAATTATTAATGAAGCAGACAAAATTATTTATCTGGCTGTTACTGCCCGTCCGGAATATAATGATGCAGGAGAATTGAAAGGAATTCTTGGTATTTACCGCGATATAACCAAACGTAAAAAAATTGAAGATGAAATGAAATTAAGACTTGATTATGAATCACTGCTTTCTTCAATTTCTCACAGATTTTTGGGTGTTTACGATTTATCAGCTTCAGTTATGGAAACCCTGGCTGAATTTGGGAAATTTATTAAAGCTTCCCATGTATTTCTCTATGAAATAGATCAAGGACATAAGACCCTAAAAAAGAGTTATAACTGGTCTGATACCAGTAACAAAACAGATTTTAGTGAATTTTCGGAACTGGATCTTAAGGATCTGCAGAATCTACTGGCTAAATTGGATCAAAACCAGATCATAGATCTTTATAAAGAAGAAAATCCGGCAGTATTAGCAGAAAATAAATTATTAACTGAAAATTTATTCACAAATACTATCATTATTCCAGTAAGAGCTAATAACAAATTAAGAGCCTTTACTGGTTTTTGCTACGACACAGATTCCTGCCTCTGGTCAGATAAATATCTGGCCCTGGTAACCGTTCTTGCTGATATCTTCGGATACGCTTACGAACGGAAAAACTATGAACTTCAAATACAAGATCAGCTTAACGAGAAAGAATCTCTCCTGAAAGAAATACATCACCGGGTAAAAAACAATATGCAGATCATTACCAGTATAATAAGATTGCAAACCAGATTTCTTAACAATATTAATATAGATGATATTTTATTGAACTTCCAGAATCGGATGCAGACAATGACCCAAGCTTACAATAAAGTCTTTATGTCGGGAAGTTTCACTAAAATAAATTTTGAAAGATATCTTTCTTCTTTAATAATCGATCTGTACTACAGTCACAACATCTCCAATAAAAAGGTTGAAATAGTAACAGATATAGATAACGTTGAGCTTGATATTAATATAGTCATCCCGCTTGGGCTTATCATCAATGAAATTATCACAAATTCTTTAAAACATGCCTTTCAAGATGTTCCTGACAAAGAAAAGGGAAAGATTTTAGTTAACTTTAAACAACTGGAAAATGAAGAGTTTCATTTAGAGATTACTGATAATGGTATAGGTATTCCGGAAAACTTCACGCTGGTCCAGGCAAATACTCTTGGAGCACTACTAATTCATATTCTGTCAGATCAGATTAAAGCCGAAGTTGAAATAGAAAATAATAACGGGACTAAGTTTATGCTTAAATTTAATAATCTTGTTCTTAAAACCTTTACTGAATTTTAATTAATCAATTATAAATTTACTCTTTGCCAGAAAACCTTTTTTAAAATATTTTGTCTTATTAAAATAATCACATGAGGAAAAGAATGAAATTAAACAATATCATACTTATATTAATCGTTATTCCATTTTATCTTTCGGCCTGGAATAGTACGGGACACGAAATCGTTGCTGCCCTTGTATTTGAAAAAGCAGATCATGAAATACAAACTGAAATGGAAGATATTTTAAAAAATCATCCCGAATATGGAACCTGGATAGAAGAAAAGCCGGAAGGTCTCGAAGAAGGCAGTTTTCTTATGATGAGGGCAAGCTCATGGGCAGACGAGATCAAGAAGACTGAAAGCATGTACAACCACCCCGAATGGCATTACGTAAATTTCTTTATCTGCAGGGAAACCGGAATTAGCGATACAACCCGGGAATCTCCCTCTAATGATATAATTTATGCAATAGAAAAAAGCGTGAATTTGATTAAGACGGGAAGTGAAGTGGAAAAAGCAGTTTATTTATCCTGGCTGATCCATCTGGTGGCAGATATTCACCAGCCAATGCACTGTGCCAGTGTAAAAAGTGAAGAATTCCCGGAAGGAGACAGAGGGGGTAACAAATATTGGGTCAGAAATGGTTTTGATCCCATAAAACTTCATTCTTACTGGGACAAACTTCCAGGGAACATTTCAGATTACGAAAACATTAAAGCCACCAGCAATAGACTGATAAAACTCTTTCCAGAAGCTGAATTTCAAGCAGCGGATTCTGCCCAAAATGTCTATGACTGGGCGGTGGAAAGCTTGAATATTCTTTATGAAAATGTTCATTTAAAATTTGACCTGCCTGTAAGCGACAATCCTTCAGATGCTGTTCCACTTTCGGAAGAATATCATACAATGGCTCAAAGAATTTATGAGCACCGAATTACAGCGGCAGCCTACAGATTGTTAAATCTTCTGAACTCCATTCTTCAGTAAAATTCAAATGGCTGAATCTCTCAAGTATCTGGCTGTTGCATCAGAATTCATGACGGAAAAAAAGATTGAGTCAATCAATCAGAAATATTTTCATCTCTTAGCAGAACAAGACATCGAGAGATTTTCCGAAAGCGATATTGAAACAGAAAAAGATCTGATCTATTTTGTCATTTCCGGAGGTGTAGAAAATAAAATTCTTACCCTGATCGAAAAACGTAACAGGAAATATCCCCTTAGACCCATCATACTGCTTACTTATCCAGAAAACAATTCCCTGCCGGCAGCTTTTGAACTGCTCGCCAGTCTCAATCAGAAAAATCAGACCGGGCGTATTTTCTACCTTTCTTCAGATCACGATAAAGATACTGTTGCAGAAATTCACGCCTACCTGAAGGATTTCAAAAATTCAAAACCTCTGGAAAACCATAGAATCGGACTCATCGGATTGCCGTCTGATTGGCTGATCGCCAGCTCTCCAGAATTTTCAATCGTTAAACAGGTCTGGGGTGCAGAAGTTGCGTTAATTGATATTGACATTCTTATCAAAAAATTTACCCGTCTGGAAATCACTGAATTGATCCCGGAACAAAAAATGTTCTGTGAAAATGCAACTTCTATTAACGGACCGAATCGGGAAGATCTGCTCAATTCCGGCAAAGTTTATGCAGCTTTAAAAGAAATTATAGATGAATACAGGTTAGACTCCATTTCCTTACGGTGTTTCGATCTTGTGACTCAATTGAACACTACCGGCTGTTATGCTCTGGCTAAATTGAACAATGAGAATATTTCTGCTTCCTGCGAAGGTGATCTTGTCAGTCATTTAACTATGCTCTGGGTTAAGAAAACTACCGGACAGAATTGCTGGATGGCGAATCCTGCCAGGATCGATTTAAAAAACAATACATTAACCCTTGCTCACTGTACAATATCTTTTGATCTAATTTCCAGTTACTCGATTCTTTCCCATTTTGAATCCGGAACAGGAGTGGGAATAAAAGGCTGTTTACCGCTTATACCTGTTACCATTGTTAGAATTGGAGGTAAAGATTTGAACAGACTCTGGATCACCGCAGGAAAAATAACCAGAAATTTACAGGAAAATAACCTGTGCCGAACCCAGATTGATGTACATCTTGCTGATAATTCTTTTCTAAATGAGTTGTTAAAAAATCCTCCCGGTAATCATCTCATGATGATCCCAGGAAAATACCAGACACTCCTACAAAATAACTGGATACAATCAGGCAGAAATTCAGATTCGGATGGCTAAAAAAAATGAGCAGCTCTTCCTATCAGAAAATATATCAGATCGTTAAAAATATCCCTTGTGGAAAAGTTGCTACTTACGGTCAGATAGCTGATTTAGCAGGCTTTCCCGGACAAGCCAGGCTGGTGGGCTACGCGCTTAATTCCTTGCCGGAAGAGCTGGATATTCCCTGGCACAGAGTTATTAATTCTCAGGGAAAAATAAGTTTTGCCGGCGGTTCGGGCTGGTATGAATATCAAATGTCTTTATTGGAAACTGAGGGAATTGAATTCTCCCCATCCGGGAAAATTGATCTCAAACAATTTCAATGGCAAGCGAAATAAAGGCAGTTTATATTAATTATTTTTTATAACTTGATCAATAGTCCAATCTACAGCTTCCTGAAGCATATCTGTAGAAAATTTCTCAATGAAGCCCTCTTCCATCAAACTCAGGGTCATTCCACGGGCATATTCGATATCTGCTTTTGCCTGCTGAAAAGCTTCCTGCCAGGTCATTTTAATTCTGGCTACACCATCTTTTATAGCCTGCATGGCAACATCGGCAGATTCTACCGGAAACACTTCACTTTCGTCCATTGTAGGAACGATATTGTCGGGATCAATCCCCCGTTTTTCGGCAAAACGGGCTAAAGATATTGCTGCCGCAATAGCCATTGTATCTGTTATTTTTGTAGCTCGTACCATAAGTGCTCCCTTCAGAATACCTGGAAATCCCAGAGAATTATTTACCTGGTTGGGAAAATCACCCCGCCCGGTTGCCACAATAAATGCTCCCGCCTGCTTTGCTGCATGGGGATATATCTCAGGAACAGGATTGGCGCAGACAAATACAATCGCTTTATCTGCCATTGAGCTTATCCATTCCGGTTTTACAGTATCAGGACCGGGTTTGGAAAGTGCAATTAGAACATCAGCTCCCCTGCAGGCTTCAGCAATATTGAATATTTTTTCCGGATTAGTTGTCCGGCATAATTCCCATTTCCGGTAAAATTGTCTTTTCAACCTGATATCTTCTCGGTCGGTATGTAGACCTCCCTGAGAATCAAAAAGGCTTAATTTGCGGGGATCAGCACCAGCGGTTATCAAAAGCCGGGCAATAGTAGTATTGGAAGCTCCCGCACCCAGCATTACTATCCTGACCTTATCGATCTTCTTTTCTGCCACTTTCAGGGCATTTATCAGTCCCGCCAGGGTCACACTGGCGGTACCCTGAGCGTCATCATGCCAAACGGGGATCAGGCATTCATCCCGTAATGTATCAAGTACTTTATAACAATTGGGTTGAGATATGTCTTCCAGATTAATAGCTCCAAAACTATGCTGGCACATTTTCACAAAATCGATGATCTTCTGCGGATCGTTCCAGCCCTCTTCATTTCTACTATCTATACACAAGGCAACGCTATCGATTCCCCCCAGATATTTCATGAGAAAAGCTTTACCTTCCATAACTCCCAGTCCACCTGGAGGAGTGCAGTTTCCATCACCTAAAACTCTGGTTGAATCGCTGATTATACCAACCAGGTTACCCCGGTTAGTCAGATCAAAGCTGGTGTCGTTATCGTCTCTTATGGTTGTGGAAATTTTTGAAACTCCCGGTGTGTACCAGATATTAAACCAGTTATATCCCAGTACGCTCGCTTTGGGAACTGTCTGAATCTTACCGCCGTAAAATTTATGTGCCAACAGGGCAATTTTCTTAAAAAACAATGTTTTAGCCTGAGCTAATTGCTCCTGAGAAAAATTTTCAGGAAATACTTCTTCCAGATTAGAAAGATCCATTTTTAAATTTTCCAATTTAACAACTCCTATTGTGTTACCTCATACTTCTTTCTTCCTTCCCTGTAAATATCATTACCCTTTATATCATTTGCTACTACACAGGGAAAATTTTCCACTCGTAATTCTCTTATTGCCTCTGTTCCCAGATCTTCAAAGGCAATTACCTTTGCCTCTTTAATAGAATCCGCAATAACAACCGCAGCTCCGCCAATTGCCACCAGATAGACTGCTTTATGTTTCACCATCGCATCAATCACATTCTGCTGCCGTGGTCCTTTCCCGATCATAACTTTAATACCGGCAGCTAAGAGAGCTGGAGCATAAGGATCCATTCTATAGCTGGTTGTCGGACCGGCAGAACCAATCGGTTTTCCCGGTGGAGCAGGAGCGGGGCCGACATAATAAATGATCTGCCCTTTAATATCAAAAGGCAATGCTTCCCCCTGTCCCAGCAGTTTGATCAACCTTTTATGAGCTTCATCTCTGCCAGTGTAAATGGTGCCTGTAATTAAAACTTTATCGCCAATGTGCAATTGTTCCAGATCATTTTCCTGAAGCGGTGTTTTCAAATATTTTTCCGCAACCATACTATTTTCCTTTGCTTAAATTATATCCAATACTGATCATAGCACCAGACTTTTACAACGGGCGGCATGACACTGAATGTTTACAGCCACAGGCAGAGAAGCTATATGACAGGGTTCAGCCTGTATATTTACCCCCAGCGCAGTTGTTCTTCCCCCCAACCCCTGAGGTCCGATACCAAGATTATTGATTTTTTTCAGAATATCAGCTTCCAGTTTTGCCCATTTTGCAATGGGATTAGTTTGATTTAAGGGTCTTAATAATGCTTTTTTGGCTAAAAGAGCACTGTACTCAAAATTCCCGCCCAGTCCAACTCCCACAATTACAGGGGGACAGGGATTACTTCCTGCTCTGCTAACTACATCCACCACAAAATTAATTACTCCTTCAATTCCATCTGCAGGTTTCAGCATTTTTAAATCACTCATATTCTCGGCTCCGGCACCTTTGGGAGCAACCGTAATCCTGATTTCATTTCCGGGAACAATTTCCATATAAATAATAGCAGGAGTATTATCCCGGGTATTGATGCGGTCGAAAACGGGATCATTAACAATTGATTTTCTTAGATAACCTGCTTCATAACCCTGCCTTACACCTTCATTAAGCGCTTCTGTAAAGTCTCCTCCCGTAAGATGTATCTCCTGGCCCAGTTCGACAAAAATAACAGCAGTACCGGTATCCTGACAAAGAGGCATCATATTCTGAGCTGCAAGTTGATGATTTTTCAGCAAAATTGCCAGCACTTCTCTGGCTGTAGCAGATTTTTCCCGGGCAGCCATTTCTTGCAGCTTAGTTATAATATCATTTCCAATATAATAATTTGCCTCAATACACAGTTTTTTTACTGCTGGAATTAATTCTTGAACATTTATCTTCCGCATTTTTACCCCTGTAAAAATTGATCCGAAAACTTGATTATAAATGAATGTTCGGGCTTTATTATACTTATTGTTTTAAAATTTTGTGGGTCAGTTTTGTACTGTTGAGATGGGGAATAATTCATGTTTTCAGTTAAATTCATCTGAATTAAGTTTTAGCAGGCTTACTGCAATCCTTTTATTTCCAGAATCCGATCTCTCAATTCTGCCGCTTTTTCAAATTCCAGATTATCTGCAGCTTCTTTCATCTCTCTTTCTAAGAGCGAGATCACTTTTTCTTTTGAGTCAAGATCCAGGTAATCTTTAAATTTTTCTCTGGCGGAAATACCCTTCTTTGCTGGTTCCTTATAACCTTCCGCTACCCTTGTTGAAGCCATGATATCGTCAATATTTTTCTTAATGCTTTCCGGAGTGATATTATGGTCCAGATTATACTGAATTTGTTTTTCTCTTCTGCGTTCAGTTTCAGATATGGTTTTCTGCATGGCATCTGTAATTGAGTCAGCATAGAAGATCACAGTTCCGTCAATATTCCTGGCTGCCCGGCCTGCTGTCTGGATCAGAGATCTTTCAGATCGCAGGAAACCTGCTTTATCAGCATCAAGTATAGCCACCAGGGATACTTCGGGCAGATCCAGTCCCTCCCTTAATAAATTTATTCCTACCAGTACGTCAAATTCTCCTAACCTGAGGCCCCGAATGATCTTTGATCTCTCCAGCGTATCTATTTCACTGTGCATATAGCGCGCTTTAATGCCTGCTCTGGTTAAATATTGGGTCAGGTCTTCTGACATTCTTTTAGTCAGAGTTGTAACCAGGATCTTCTGCTTTGTTTTTATTCTCTCTCTAATCTGTTCCAGGAGATCATCCACCTGAGATGCAACAGGTTTCACTTTGATAACGGGGTCCAGAAGTCCGGTGGGACGAATGATCTGTTCCACAAAAACTCCAGCTGTTTTTTCCATTTCATAATTTGCCGGAGTTGCTGAAACAAAAATAAGCTGGTTGATTTTTTTTTCAAATTCCTTGAATTTCAATGGTCTGTTATCGAAGGCAGAAGGCAGTCGGAAACCATAATCTACCAGATTCTTTTTTCTGGTATAATCGCCTCCGTACATAGCGTGGATCTGTGGAATTGTAGCATGAGATTCATCTATCACCATCAGAAAATCAGCTGGAAAGTAATCTAGCAGGCAGTAAGGAGGGTCTCCCGGTTCAGCGCCTGTAAGGTGTCGGGAATAATTTTCAATCCCCGAACAGTAACCCAGTTCCGCAAGCATTTCCAGATCGAAATTCGTTCTTTGTTCAATCCTTTGTGCTTCCACTAATTTTCCTTCTTTCTCAAATGTGCTGATACGGGTTTTAAGCTCAGACTTGATTTTTCCCAGAGCTTTATTCAGAATTTCTTTGGAAGTTATGAAGTGATTGGCAGGATAAATGGGATATTCGTCAACTATTTCAAGAACTCTGTTATCAAGCGGGTTCAACCTGGAGATCTTTTCAATTTCATCACCAAAGAATTCAATTCTGATCGAGTGTTCCATATAGGCAGGATAAATATCAACAACATCTCCTTTAACTCGAAAGGTTCCCCGTTCAAAAGCCACATCATTCCTGCCATAGTGAATTTCCACCAGATTTTTCAGAAGCTGATCCCTTACCATGATCTCGCCTTTTTTAATCAGCAGATGGGCTTCCCGGTATTCTTCCGGAATTCCCAACCCATAAATACAGGATACACTTGCCACAACAATTACATCATTACGTTCCATCAGACTCATTGTAGCATGAAGTCTTAATTTTTCGATCTGGCTGTTAATGTCGGCATCTTTTTCGATATAGATATCTCTTCCCGGAATATATGCTTCCGGCTGATAATAATCGTAATAACTGATGAAATATTCCACCGCATTTTCCGGAAACAGGAGCTTGAATTCTCCATAAAGTTGGGCTGCCAGGGTCTTATTATGGGAAATGATCAGTGTGGGTTTATTGATTTCCGCAATTACATTGGCTATTGTAAAAGTCTTTCCCGAGCCGGTTATGCCCAGCAGGGTCTGGAATTTATCTCCTTCCTTCAATCCTGTTACCAGCTCCCTGATAGCTTCAGGTTGATCACCGGTTGGTTTATAATTAGAAATCAGCTTGAATTTTCCCATCTTTATTTCCTCAATTTGATTTAGCCAGGCAATAATTAATTGTTCTGTTTTTAAGCAAAGAAAAAAATAGCAGGATTCCGTAGCTTATAAATTAATCTTTGCTGGAATTTCACTTTTTATTTGACCTAAAGTACTAAGACTTAGATTCTGTGGAAAAATAATTAGGATATTTCATGAAGTATCGAATAACTTCCCGCAGTAGTGGGAACAGTTTTATTTATTTTATATATCTGTTAATTTTACTGCTCCTTTTTCTGACTCTGTATTTTAAGCCTCTTATAAGCAATTTCAGTCCTGAATACAATTCTCGCGAAACTGATCAAAAAATTTATCAGGAACACCTGTCTCAAGGAAATTCCGCAGGTTCCTGGCATAATAATATTCTGGGAGGATTTCCTCTATTTGGAACCTGGGGGGCGGAAGTAGAAGTTCTGGATTTTTTAAATAATCTAGTTCACAATCCCAAAATTATTTTACTGTTCCTTTTATGGGGCGGAATGGGAATTTTTCTAACTATAACGTATTATAAGTATCCTCCAGCAATTGCATTTGCTGCAGCTGTCATATTCTCTTTATCTCATTATTTTTTTTCTTTTTTCAGTTCGGGAAATTTTGAAGTTGTCAGATTTATCGGAATACTGCCCTGGATTATCTTTTTTACACTCTATTTAAAAACCAAAAGAAGCATCCTGGCTCTCGGATTACTGTCGTTTATCCTGATCGCAGCATTTAAAATGCTGATTCCCGCCCTGATTATCAGTGTTGTGGTTTTTACTCTGCTTTTCTGGTTGTTTGCACTAATTCAAGCCTTCTTAAATGGAGAATTAAAATCATTCTTTATGTTTTCATTATTGTTGCTTGTTTCTAATATTACAGCTTTCTCAGCTGTTGCTTATCCGGCCTGGTACCTTATTGAACTGCATAAACATACAGCCGCCGGTTTAATGGGGATCACTTTTCCGGAAGTTATTTTCATTTACCTCAACCTGATGATCATTTTTTTATGGGCTTATTTCAGTAAGTACGGAATAGAAAACATAAATGACGAAGATGCCGGATTCTATGATCAGCTTAAATCTATACTTACTTTCGCCGCCATCATATATCTGATAATTATAGTACTTCGTTTCCTTTTTGATCTGAAATTCTTCAGCAACAATGTGCTTGTCATTTTTTTAACACTTCTAATTCAGATCTTCCTTTTGGGCTTATACCGCAAGAGCAGGATCGGTAAAAAAGTTTTTCTTCTTCTTTATATATTTATTCTTACAGTCTGCCTCTTCTATGGCAATCAGCAAAATCTTAACCACTTAAGTAGAAGTACGGAAGATCTTAATCTGGCAGAAAAAAACATTTCGG
>LKUH01000391.1 GCA_001412425.1 Candidatus Cloacimonas sp. SDB | reverse complement strand
AAACTAATTTTTTACATAAACGCAATAGTCCAAAATCTGAAATCCTTCAATTTAAGGCAATAATTATTTTGGTTGACGGTTAAAATTGGAAAATAAATTCGGACTTTCTGGGAGGTGAAATGAATATTAGAAGAAACTTAACTCAGTATTTTGGAATAATTGGCGGCTCTGTATTTTTTGCAATTGCCTATTCCTGGTTTTTGATACCTTATAAAATTGCACCCGGGGGAGTTGGTGGTCTAGCTCAGATCTTTTTCCATATTTTTCAATTGCCTGTAGGTGTATCAATGCTCCTTATGAATTTACCCTTATTTATTATAAGTTTTATATTTCTAGGCAGGCAATTTGGTTTCAGATCCATTTATGGTATGATCACTGGATCTATTTTAACCGATCTCCTCAGTATTCCCAATTTATCCAAAGTCGGAATTCTTCAAGATCTCAGTAATTACACCTACCTAATCGAAGGTAAACAAATCCATGCAATGCTGTCTCCTGATGACATCTATCTATCTGCCATAGCTGGATCTGTTTTATTGGGAATAGGATTGGGAATAATTTTTCGGTTTCGCGGTTCCACAGGAGGAACAGACATTCCGGTTGCTCTGTTGAAACAGAAAACAGGTGTATCTATCGGTAAAGGTTACTGGATAGTGGAAACTGCCATAATTCTGACTATCGGGTTAGTATTTTCTGATCTTAAACTTATAATCTGGGGCTATATAAATTTATTCATAACTGCCAAAATTACCGATCTTACCAGTGAGGGTCTCCCCTATGTAAAGGGAGTTTATATTATTTCCACCAAAAATGATGAAATAAAAGAAAAAATCTATGATGATATTAGAAGAGGAGTAACCATAATTAAAGCTCAGGGCGGATATACCGGGCGTGACAGTGATATACTTTTCTGTGCCATGAATAGAAGGCAGGTAGCTGTTATGCGGGATATTGTCAGGGATATAGATCCCAAAGCATTTGTATTACTGACGGATGTTTGGGATGTTATGGGTTATGGATTTCGCAGCCGAAATCTTGATCTAACCTCGAATGAATAATGATTGACATATTTTTATTCATCTTACGGATTAGACAAAACTTTCAGGAGATAATGAATATGCGAAAAATTTTAATCTTAGGATCATTGATCTTAATTTCTCAGCTACTGTCTGCTCAGTATTATGCTGTACTGCCGGTTTATTCTATTGGCATCGATGCTTACACTACTCAAACAGTAAACATGTTGCTGAGGCAGAATATTGCGAAAGAAACCGGTAAAGAAATTATAAGCCAGTCCAGAACAGATGCTGCAAGCCGGTGGTAAATTTTGTATGGATGCCGAATGTGCCCTTGAGATCGGACAGGAATTGAATGCTATTAAAGTGGTTAGCTCCAGTTTAAGCAAACTGGGTAAAAAAATTGTAGTTCAGTTCATGCTTTTCGATGTTGAAAATAATAGAACAATATTAACTGACAATGTAGTTTCGGAAAATATTGATGATCTTGAAATGGTAATTAAGAGAATTTCAATAAGTATTGCCCGGGAAACACCAATTGAAAAATCAGCAGAGGTAGGAGCAATTGTAAAAAATGAAGAAAAATCCCTTACCAGACGCCAGGCAAAAGGATTTGCCGGTTTTTCTTTTGGATATTTATTTCCCACAGAAGGGTATGACGGAAATACCGAAGAATCTTTTACAGCCGATTTCAGGACAGGTTATGAGATCACCAATACAGCAGTAGGTGCATTATTTGCCATTAGAAAAGGATTTGCCACCAATGTTTATGTTTCTTATTTAATGACCAGAAAAGATATTTGCCCTTATCTGGGCGGAGCTCTGGGATTTCACTGGGTAAATCATGACAGTGGTAAAAGAGGTGACGGGTTTGAATTAACTGCCTCAACAGGACTAAGATTATTTCGAACCTACAATTTTCAGGTGATAATTAACCTGGATTACATTCATACTTTTAACGATTTCAATGATCAGGCGATAGTTTTGACAATTGGACTTTTAAAATAGATCTGAATCCCATTTATATTTTGAAAAAAGCCCTGTACAAGCAGGGCTTTTCAAATTATTCATATAAGGGTATTTTTTGTATTTTAACTGCTGCTGATTGCTAATTCTTTAATCAGGACAGATGAGGCACCAAAAGAACTTATGTTGAATAAGAAATCATCGGCAATTGTTTCCACATTATTGAGCAATTCGAGGAAATTACCGGAAATAGTAAATTGTTTCAAAGAATATTTCCTTTCGCCCTTTTCCCAGAGGTAACCTTCACCGGAGAGGGAAAAATCGCCTGAAATCGGATTTGCCCCGGAGTGCATCCCTTGCAGAGATACGATTTCCACGATCTGAGGATGCTGATTAAAAAGTTCTTTTCTGGAGATATTGCCCGGTTCAAGGTAAAAATTGGTTGTGGCAATAGAAAGAGATGATTTATAGTTTCTAACCGCATTCCCGGTTGATTTTGTCTTGTCTTTTCGGGCTGTTACAGTATTATGCAG
This sequence comes from Candidatus Cloacimonas sp. SDB, assembly GCA_001412425.1. Taxonomy (GTDB): domain Bacteria; phylum Cloacimonadota; class Cloacimonadia; order Cloacimonadales; family TCS61; genus SDB. Next base: position 23,428 of record LKUH01000391.1, on the reverse strand, counting down.
GTAAGTTTTCAACACGCCTTTATCAATCAGTACAGTTCTCTGTGAAGGGTAACCCTCTCTGTCAAATGAACGTGATCCCGATCCTTCCGGATGAAGGGCGTCATCCACAATGGAGATATTTTTATTGGCAATTTTCTGCTGCAATTTTCCGGAAAGCAGAGATTTTCCTTCCTGCACCGATTTTGCAGAAAAGATACCGGAAAAAGTAGATAATATAGTAGCCATCATTTCATTGTTGAGGACAATCGGATATTTTCCTGTTTTGATATCCTTTCCACCCAGAAGCTCGATACTTTTCTCAGCACTTTTCTCAGCCAGTTTATGGGAATCGAATTTGCTGAAATCTCGTCCGATCTGAAATTCGAATGCCATTCTTTTATCTTCCTTATCAGCGGCAAGACAACCTACATAAGCATAGGCAATATTTTGCATTTCTTCTTTACTTAAACCTTTTGAATTGGCTATTTTCACAAAATATTTTCCATTTCCCATCATGGAATAAGGAACGTTTATGATGCGGTCATCAGCTGCACGACAGAATTTTTCCATGTTCTTGGTAAATTCAATTTTATCTTCAACTTTAATTTCATCCAGTTGGGAAGAATAAAACTGGAGATCAGTATCAACATCAGGATAATTTTCAAAAATTACTTCATCATCATTTTCAATTAATTCGCTGTTCTCAATTGCTTCATTTACTATTAATTGAAAGGAATCTTCGTCAAATTTCTCGGTGTAGGCAATTCCGACCTTACCATTTTTAAGTATTCGGATTCCGATCCCTTTGGTATCGGAATAGTTGAAAGCTTCTATCTCTTGAGAATGTATTCGGGTGGAGAAGGAACTCTCTTCAAAAAGAAGAATCTCGATATCATCCACAATATCTCTGGCGTAATTCAGAATAAATTCAAATTCTTTTTCGTACATTTCTTCCTCCTATTTTCTTCCGCCGACGATCAATTCATCAATTTTGATAGCAGGTTGTCCTACATTTGTGGGAACACTACCGCTGATGGATCCGCACATACCCTGCGACATAGCCAGGTTATCAGCGACCATACTGATTTTAAACAGAGCATCTGCCCCATTACCAATAAGAGTAGCTCCTCTTACAGGTTCTGCAACTTTGCCCTTTCTGATGATGTATCCTTCCGAAACCGCAAAATTAAAATTTCCGGTACCAGGAAGAACCGAACCGCCACCCATCTTTTTAGCATAGAGACCATAATCCACGCTGGAAATAAGGTCTTCCAATTTATGCTTACCTGCAGCAATGTAGGTATTTCTCATTCTGGAAGTAGGGGCGAATTTGTAAGATTGTCTCCTGCCGCTGCCGGTTGGCTTAAGCCCCATTTTCAATCCACCTAATTTATCCACCATAAAAGACTTGAGTATTCCCTTTTCAATGAGAACCGTTTTCTGAGTTGGCGTACCTTCATCATCAATGTTCTCACTTCCCCATTCATTTGGAATTGTACCATCATCAATTGCAGTTACAATCGGGTTTGCAATCTGTTTTCCCAGCTTATCAGCAAAAACTGAGGCACCTTTGGCAACAGAAGTTGTTTCCAGAGAGTGACCGCAGGCTTCGTGAAAGATCACGCCACCGAATCCGTTATCTATGACCACCGGTAATTTTCCGCTGGGAGCATACTCCGATTTAAGCATAAGAGAGGCAACTGCTGCAGTTTTTCTTCCCAGTTCTTCCGGATCAATCGTGTTAAAAAATTCATAACCTGCCATGCGACCGGGTCCTTCCGTACCAGTTTGTTTTTCCTTTCCACTGGAAGCTATGGAGCTGACATAGATGCGCGAGTAATTTCTTTTATCATTGGCAAGAAGACCTTCACTATTAGCTATAAGGACATGCTGCATCTTTTCAATCATATTGATATCTACCTGGCTTATGCAGGGATCATAATTTCTGGAAGCATTATTGATCCGCCGGATAAAATCTATTTTTTCTTTCTTGGAAACTTCGATATTAGGAATAATAATGGGATGCTTATCACTGAAATTATGTCTGCGAAGATCGATTAAAGTTGTTTTTGTATTACCTTTTCCCGCCTTGCTAACTGCATTGGCAGCTTCTAATAGAGATCGTTCACTGAGATCGTTTGTTATGGCATATATGGCAGTATGTCCATAGAATACTCTCACACCTGCCCCGAAATCTTTTCCGGCAATATTCTGCTGTGTTTTATTATCGTTAAAACTGATTAGTGAATTATAGGTATTTTCTACAAAAAGTTCAGCAAAATCAGCACCGTTTGAAAGAGCTTTTTCAATGACTTTTTCTATCAGCTCTGTTTTGATCATTTTTCCTCCTCTGTGTGGCGTAAAGTGTGAAATTTTGACGCTTGCATTATATGTCAAGGATATTAAGCGTAAAAGGTAGTTTAAAAATTATGTTTTAATCAAAAAATTAACTTCTGGACTTCTAATAAATTTGTTACAATAAAATTTGAAAAGTAGCATTGTAAGTGGATTTGTTCAATTTAGTTTGACAAATTACTTTGAGTAAAAAGATTGGCTGTAAGGCGTGAAGCTTTTAAGGAAGTGTAATGAAGAATATTATTGCGATTGTCGGCAGACCAAATGTGGGTAAATCTACACTTTTCAACAGGATTTGTCGTAAAAGAATAGCTATTGTGGATTCAGAAGAGGGTATAACCCGAGATCGCAAGTACGAAGAAGCTGAATGGTCAGGTTATAAATTCAATCTGGTAGATACTGGTGGTATAATTCCCAAATCTGATGACAGTATTGACAAAGCAGTAAAATTTCAGGCTGAGATCGCAATTGAGGAAGCTGACCTTATATTATTTACCGTAGATGCGAAAGTGGGAACTACCGATATTGATCTGGAAATTGCTAAAATTCTTTATCCTAAACGGGAAAAGGTGATGCTTGTAGCAAACAAAGTAGATAACGAAAAAGATGAACTTGAGATCTATGATTTTTTGCAGCTGGGATTTGGAGAAGCTTTTCCAATAGCTGCAGTTCAGGGACGCAATGTGGGTAATTTGTTAGATCGCTTAATCAACAGAATAACAAAAATTCCTGCCGAACAAAAAGTAGAGGACGACTCCATCAAAATTGCCATTGTCGGGAAACCGAATGTAGGTAAGTCATCGCTGGTAAATAAGATAATGGGAGAAGATATAAATATTGTCACTGAAATTCCAGGTACAACCAGGGATTCGATCGATCTTCAGCTGCACCATTTTAAAAGGAATCTTATTCTGATAGACACAGCCGGATTAAGAAAAAAGAAGAGGATCAAGTACGGAGTGGAATATTTCAGTGCTATGCGGACGATTGAGAGCATTAACAGATCCGATATAGTGCTGCTGGTTCTGGATGCCACTCAGGAAATATCAACTCAGGATCAGAAAATCGCTTCCTACGCTATCAGAAATTTTAAAGACGTTATTCTGCTGATAAACAAATGGGACCTGATAGAGAAGGATAATGCCACGATCGGTAATTTTATCAACAAGATCAATGATGAATTACCTTTTGTGCAATTTGCTCCTAAGATCTTTGTTTCAGCATTAACCGGTCAGAGAGTCAGAAAAATACTGGATAAGATATTGGAAGTTGAGGAAGAAAGTAAAAAAAGGATAACAACATCAGAACTCAATAAATTTCTCACCAAGGCTGTCGGAAAATATGCTCCTTCCCACTCCAGTGGTAAACACACAAAGATCTATTACTGCACTCAGGTTAAAACTCATCCTCCCACATTTGTCTTCTTCTGCAACAATGCCAAATTAATCACCAAACATTACAGGAAATATCTGGAAAATCAGTTAAGGGACAGTTTCAAGTTCAAGGGTGCTTCCCTCAAAGTATTTTTCCGGGGTAGAAATGAACCTGATGACGATCTGTAGTCTTATTCTGGCAGCTTATTTGCTGGGTAGTATTCCAACCAGCTACCTGTTTGGAAGATCAAGAGGTATAGATCTGCGGCAGCATGGCAGCAGAAATATCGGCGCGACAAATGCCCTGAGAGTATTAGGAACTAAAATAGGTATTATCACAATGATCATTGATATTGCCAAAGGCTTTTTTGCAGTTTATGTCAGTAAATTGATCCTACCTGATATTCCCGTTCTTTATCTAATTTTCATTGGTCTTGCAGCCGTTATTGGTCATATTTTCACTATTTTTCTTAAATTCAAAGGTGGAAAGGGGGTTGCAACTTCAGCTGGTGTTTTTCTGGCACTGGCACCTGCAGCAAGCTTAATTGCTGTATTGGTTTTCATTATTGTTATTGCAATAAGCAAATACGTTTCCCTGGGATCAATCCTGGCAGCAGCAGCACTTTTTATTTATGAATTGATTATAAATCTTAGCAATTCCTTTCAGAATTATGAAATATTAATTTTTACAAGTGTAATTTTTATGTTTATTCTTATAAAACACAGAAGTAATATTAACAGGATATTAAAGGGTGAGGAAAATAAACTGAATTTCAGGGGTAAGAAATAGATGTGTGGAATATTTGGAATTTATAATAATGCTAAAGCTGCTGAACTGGCTACACTAGGTCTCTTTGCCGAGCAACACAGGGGGCAGGAAAGCTGCGGAATGGCTGTGAATGATGGGATTTCCATTAAACTGCGTAAGAAAATGGGGCTGGTAAAAGATGTTTTCAGAATAAATAAATTAGCACAACTTCAGGGTAATATTGCCATAGGACACGTAAGGTATCCCACCAGAGGAGATTCCAGCGAATATAATTCTCAACCTCATCTTGTAGAAACACTTTCCGGACCTTCCTACACTCTCACCAGTAATGGCGACATCGTGAATTACGAGGAATTGAGAAAAGTACTGGAATCCAAGGGGGTTTATTTCGTCAGTACCAATGATGGTGAGCTCATACTTAAGTATATTGTATATCAGGTTGAAAAGAAGAATAAAACAATTTTAGAAGCGATTAAAAAAATGATGAAATATGTGAAAGGGTCATATTCTTCCATTTTAGCAACCAAAAACGAAATGTATATTTTCAGGGATCCCTATGGTTTCAGACCTCTGGTCTTCGGAGAATTAGAACAGGGAGAAACTGTTGCAGCATCGGAAAGCTGCGCTCTTGATATTCTCAATCCTGCCTGGCTGAAAGAAGTTGAACCGGCTGAAATCATTATTGTCAATGAAAAGGGAAGAACCAGTTATCGGAACGATCCTAATCAATTAAGGAATTCTGCTAACTGCAGACACTGCATTTTTGAACATATTTATTTTTCCCGACCCGACAGCTTCATCTTTGGTGAAAATGTTTACGCTGTCCGGCAGAATATAGGAAAAAAGTTAGCTGAAAGTTGTAATTTGGAAGCAGATCTGGTAGTTCCCGTTCCGGATTCATCGAACTTTATCGCTCTGGGTTATGCCCGGGCAAAAGGCATTCCTTACGAAATGGGATTGATCAGAAATCATTATGTGGGAAGAACATTTATCAAGCCGGAACAAACCATTAGAGATGAAAGTGTTAGACAAAAATTCAATCCTCTCCCCAATTTTTTCCTGAATAAAAGAATTATATTGATAGATGATTCAATAGTTCGTGGTACTACTTTAAAAAAGCTAGTAAAACTCATCAAGAAAGCTGGAGCTTCAGAAGTGCACCTGCTTATAGGTTCTCCACCAGTAAAGCATTCCTGTTATTATGGAATTGATACCCCAACGCGGACCGAATTGATAGCTAATAATAAGAATATTGCAGAGATCAGACAGTTTATCGGAGCAGATTCACTGCGCTATCTTACAATTGATGAATTGAGCAGCACTGTGAAAGAACCTGATGAATACTGCTATGCCTGCTTTAATGGTAAATATCCGGTGACCAGATGAGTAAAGTAAAAAGCAGACAGGAAATCCGGCAAATCGTGGACAGTTTGAAAAAACGATCCCAAAAAATTGTATTCACCAATGGCTGTTTCGATCTAATCCATGCAGGTCACATAAAATATCTTAGAAAAGCCAAAGATCTGGGTGATATTTTAATAGTGGGTCTTAACAGTGATGAATCGGTAAAAAGACTGAAAGGAAATGACAGACCTTTAAATCTGCAACAAGCTAGAGCATTGGTTTTAAGCGAGTTGATTAGTGTAGACTATATCGTTATATTTCAAGAAGATACTCCTTACGATCTAATAAAATACATTAAGCCGGATATTCTGGTTAAGGGTGGAGACTGGCAGGTTAAGGACATAGTTGGTTCTGAATTAGTTTTAAAAAATGGCGGTGAAGTATTAAGCATAAATTATATTACAGGTTTCTCTACTACTCAGATCATAAACAGGATTAAGCATGGAAAATGAAATTGAAGTTCAGGAAGACAGAGCAAAAGTGATAGAAGTTTTTGCAGATGGTGTTTTGATTGAAATCCAGAAAAGCGGAAGCTGTAAAACATGTGCTATCAGTGGTGTTTGCGGCGGTCCTAACAGATCATTTACTCATCGTATTAAAACAGATCTTCCTTTGGAAAAAGGTGATATTATTGAGATCTCAATTTCATCCGGGGTTAAACTGTTATCTTCTTTCATAGTCTTTATCCTGCCGATATTTTTCATGATCTTTTTTTATTTTCTGGCAAAATTCCTTTTTGAATTATCCGAAAATTTTGCTATTTTGTTATCTTTTTCAAGTCTGCTTTTAAGTGGTATAGCTATTTATCTTCTGGATAAGAAATTTGCCCGAAAAATCCATTTTGAAATAATAGGAAAGGTAAAAAAATGAAGATCCATCTATATGATATGATATTTTACGGACATCATGGTGTTCATCCTGAAGAAAGAAAACTGGGTCAACGTTTTCAGGTAGATTTTACACTTGAAACCGATCCTTCTAATGATAAAGCCATCAGGCATTTAGATGATACGATAGATTACACTCGGGTTTATGCCATGATCAAAGAAATTCTGGAAAACAGGGAATTTCTTTTATTAGAAGACTGTGCAAATACCATACTGGATTCCGTTATGAAAAAATTTCCCAGTATTACTCATACTTCAGTTAAAATCCGTAAACCTTCTGTTCCCATAAACGGGTCATTAAGCTCTGTAGAAATTGAAATGGAAAGATCCGAGCAATGATTTGTTATCTGGGTCTTGGCTCCAATCTTGGCAACAGAACAGCACAGATCGATGAAGCTGTTAGCAAATTGAACGATCTGAATAATATCCAGGTTCTAAAAATCTCTGACAAACTGGAGACTAAACCGGCTGGATATACTGAACAACCAGATTTTATCAATTGCGTGTTAGAAATTGAAACAGATTTAGACCCGGAAATCCTGTTGAAAAAAATCTTACGCATAGAAGAGGATATGGGCAGAAAGCACAATTTTAAGTGGGGACCGAGAAAAATCGATATAGATATTCTGTTTTACGGTGACCAGGTTATCACCAGCTCAAAACTGATAATTCCGCACAGAGAATTACATAAAAGAAAATTTGTGTTAGACTCTCTAGTGGAATTATCTCCCGATTTTGTACACCCTGTATTGGGAAAAACCATCAGAGATATTCACGGAGATTTATGCCAAAAATAGGTACAATAATTCTGGCAGCCGGGAAAGGGACCAGAATGAAGTCAGACAAACCCAAGGTAATTTTCCAACTGGCCGGAAAACCAATGATAAATAGAGTTATAACCATAGCTGAGAAGATTAAAAGTAGCACCATTGCTATTGTGGTAGGGTATAAAAAAGATTTAGTTATCGATGTGATACCTGAAAATGAAAGAATTATATTTATAGAGCAGAAAGAACAAATGGGTACAGGTCATGCCGTTATGATGTGTAAAGATGTATTTCGCGGATTTAACGGAGTAGTTTTTATTCTATGTGGTGATGTACCCTTATTAAGGCATCAGACCCTGAAAAAAATGTTGAAACTACACATCCTTAATGATGCTAATTGCACTGTGTTAACAGCTATAATGGAAGATCCTGCCATGTATGGCAGAATTGTAAGAAATAAGGATGGGAACGTTAGTAGAATTGTAGAATTTAAAGATGCAGATGATACAATCAGAGAGATCAAAGAGATCAATACAGGTATTTACTGCTTTAATGCTGTTGATCTCTTCAAGGCATTAAGTAAGATCGATAATAAAAATAAACAGCAGGAGTATTATCTAACCGACACTCTGAAGATATTGAATGATTCGGGGAAAAAAGTGATCTCAGTAGTTCTGGATGACATTCTGGAAATTAGCGGAATTAACTCCCGAGAGCAATTGCAGGCTCTGGAAGAACAATTTTTAACAAGGGAAGATTATTTTTCCCAATGAGAGGAAATATGGATGTACTATATTCACCCTGGAGAATAGACTATATTCTTTCCAAGAAGGATAAAGAATGCATATTCTGCCTGAAACCACAGGCAGATGAAGATGAAAAACACTTTATCATCTTCCGTTCCCGATACTGCTATGTTATTCTTAACGTCTATCCTTACAATAATGGCCATATTATGGTGGTTCCCAACCGGCATGTAAGTTCTTTGGGCGATTTGGAAAGGAAGGAACTTAATGATCTTTTTGAGACAGTACAATTAAGTGAAAAAATACTTATAAAAACTTATAAACCTGAAGGATTGAACATTGGTCTCAATTTAGGCAAATCCGGCGGTGCTGGTATTGAAAATCATATTCATGTACATCTTGTTCCCCGCTGGCAGGGTGATGCGAATTTCATGAGTGTTGTCGGCGGTGTAAGAGTTATTCCTGAATCCTTTGAACAAGCCTACAAACAGATTAAAGAACAGTTTGACAATGAGTGGAGCAAAAAATAATTTGTCACCCGTTTTAAAGAAGCTCATTATAAGTATTTTAATAATTTTTTTAATTGGAATTGTTTTATTTATCTGGCAATCTACTAACAGGTATAAGAACAGTGAGAAAACAGATTACAGCTTCAGTTCTGTTAAAATATCCATCCTTAATGGCTGCGGTAAGCTTAATGCTGCCACTGAAGTTAAAGATTATCTTTATGACAAAGGGATCAATAATCTGGATATAATAAGCTGGAAAAATGTTCCAAGACAGATGTTCATCTACGATAAATCTCTTATTGTAGTGAAGAAAGGGGATGACGAAAAACTTAATTTTCTGATGAACCTGACTGGAATTCACAGAAGGATCTTTGCCGAGAATGATCAGTTCATCGAAGAATTTCAGATCATTCTGGGTAATGATTATAACCAATATTTCAGATAGACGGGAGTGTAATGATAACATTAGAAGAAACTAGAGACAAGATAATTGCCTGGGCTGAAGAAAAAAAGGCCGAAGGAATTGTAAGCCTCGATATCAGTGGAAAAACAAGTTATACTGATTTACTTATAATCTGCCATGGAACAAATGAACTTCATGTAAAAGCAATTGCAGAGAATATCACTGAAAACGCTAAAAAAGAGAAAATTCAATATCTAGCTGTAGAAGGTCTGGAAAATTCTACCTGGGTATTGATAGATTTTATTGATATAATTGTTCATATCTTTAACGAGAAAACCCGGAATTATTATAAATTAGAAGACCTGTGGAAAATCAATGCTAAAAATAAGAGCGAGATGAGTAAAAATGATAAAGAATAAAATTATTTCTAATCTGAAAGAAGCCGTAAATAGCTGCGATCTTGAGCTGGAAAAAGCAGAAATGTCCATTGAAATCCCTCACAATCTTGAGCATGGAGATTTTTCGACCAATATTGCACTTCTGAATGCTAAAATCAACAATTTGAAACCCAGAGAGATGGCTGAAAAATTAGTGGCGGTTCTGTCGAAAAAAAGAGATTATAAATCAGTAGAAGTTGCAGGTCCCGGTTTTATCAATTTCAAACTTGCCAACAGTCTTTATGTCAGTATTCTGGAAGAAATATTAAAAAGCGGAATGAATTATGGAAGTTCAGATTACGGCAAGGGTAAGAAAGTTTTACTGGAATTTGTCAGCGCTAATCCTACAGGACCACTAAATGTTGTCAGTGCCAGAGCTGCTGCCTTTGGGGACAGTCTTTACCACATTATGAAATTCTGCGGATTTGAACCTTTCAGAGAGTTTTATATCAATGACGCTGGTAATCAGGTAGATATACTGGCTGAATCGCTTGAACTTCGCTATCGTGAACTACATGGTGAAAGGATTGATGAATTTCCCCCGGAAGCTTATCATGGAGAGTATATCAAAGATCTGGCTATTCTGCTGAACAGCCTGGAAGGCAATAAACTTTTTCATATGACTGAAAAAGACAGACTGAAGAAAATGAGAAATTTTGCTCTGGAGCAGATCCACATGATGCAGATGGAAAGTTTAACTAAGTTCGGGGTTGAATTCGATAACTGGATGTCTGAAAAAAAAATGAGAAAGGAAGGAATTCTGGAAGAAGCTTTGAGTTACCTGGCTGAAGCAAAATGTACTTACGAAAATGAAGACGCTGTCTGGTTCGCTTCCACAAAATTCGGTGATATTAAAGATCGCGTGCTGATCAAGTCTGACGGAAATCCGACTTATCTGGTTCCTGACATAGCCTATCATATAACTAAATATCAAAGAGGTTTTGATGTGATCATCGATGTTCTGGGACCGGATCATCATGCTCATGTTTCCAAACTGGAAGCAGCCATCAAAGCTTTAAATTACGATCCTGCAAAACTGGAAATAGTCTATCTTCAGCACATCAATCTTTTCGATCAGGGCGAGAAAGTCAAGATGTCCAAAAGAGCGGGAAAAATTGTTACGATGGATGATCTGATTGCTGAAGTTGGTTGCGATGCTGCCAGATATTTCTTTCTGGACAGGAAACCCAGTGCTCACCTCAATTTTGATCTGGAGCTGGCTAAGAAAAAATCTTCCGAAAATCCTGTTTATTACATCCAGTATGCCCATGCCAGGATCAGCAGTATTCTCAAAAAAGCTAAGAAAGAAAAGATTTTACCGACAAAAATGGACCCTAAAGTTCTGAAGAAATTGAATAAAACTGCCGAATTGGCAATTATTAAGAAAATGATGAGTTTTCCCGATGTTCTGAATACGTTGTCCGATGTCCGTGAACCGCATCGGCTGGCGAACTATGTCTTTGATCTGGCCGGTATGTTTCATAAATATTACAGTAAATATAAAATTGCTGATCCCAAGCATATTGAATTAAGTCAGGCCAGACTTCATTTAATTACCGCCATCAAGAATGTTATTGCCATATCTTTACAATTAATGGGGATTTCCGCACCGACTAAAATGTGATTAACCGTCTTTATGGAAAAAGTATTAATTATTTCTGATACTCATAATAATAGCAATATCCTGAAATCAGTTCTTGCCCTGGAAAACGATTGCAGTATAATATTTCATCTGGGAGATTACTACGAAGATCTAGATAAGTGCATGGATTATATTTCAGGTAAAACTATTGTCAGAGTTTCCGGAACATTTCATAAAGGTTATCGAGATGGATCAGTTTCCGCAATTAAAATTTATTCCGTTTTTAACTGGAAATTTTTATTGGTTCATGATGTTAATATTATTTCAAGCAAAATCCAGGATGTCGATATCATATTTCATGGACATACTCATCAGGCTGAATTACAAAGAAATAATGGCAGATATTTCTTTAATCCCGGACATCTTAAACAGAAGTTTGATCGTGGGTCGGAAGCTTCTTATGGGATATTAGAAATTTATACAGACAGGCTAAAATTTATTGTAAAAAATCTGAAAAATCACGTTATATTTAAAAAAGTAATTAAAAATATGCTGGAGGAGTAATGACGATTGAAGAAATCAATAAAAGAGTTATGGAAAACAGCCCGGTAATAGATGAAGTTCTGGCTGAAATCAGTAAGGTGGTTGTCGGTCAGGATTATATGATCAGGCGTTTATTGGTAGGGCTTTTAGCCGATGGTCATATACTTCTGGAAGGAGTTCCGGGTCTGGCCAAGACTTTAGCGGTCAGCACCTTGTCTCAGGCAATTAAATCTTCCTTTCACCGTCTGCAGTTCACACCGGATTTGCTACCGGCAGATCTGATTGGTACTTTGATCTATAATCAGAAAACCACCGAATTCATTCCCAAAAAGGGTCCTATTTTTGCCAATTTCATACTTGCTGATGAAATTAACAGGGCGCCGGCCAAAGTCCAGTCTGCCCTGCTGGAATCTATGCAGGAAAGGCAGGTTTCTATCGGGGATAAGACTCATAAATTACCGGAACCTTTTCTGGTGATGGCAACCCAGAACCCTTTGGAGCAGGAAGGAACTTATCCACTGCCGGAAGCTCAGGTTGATAGATTTATGCTCAAGATAATAATTAATTATCCTACCCGGGAAGAAGAAACTCTCATATTAGATCGCATGGTGAGGTCAGAGAATATACCGGTTAATGCTGTTTTAACACCGGAAAAGATTCTTAATCTGCGGGAAACGGTTAAGGATGTTTATATGGAAACCAAGATCAAAGATTACATCCTGGATCTTGTTTTTGCTACCAGGGAACCGGAGAAATTCAAAAATCTGGAAGACCTTAAAGACCTGATCGATTGCGGTGCTTCACCCAGAGCGACTATTTATCTTGCTCAGGCTGCCAAGGCACATGCCTTTCTGGAACATCGCGGCTATGTAACTCCTGATGACATAAAAGCTATTGGAAAAGATGTTTTAAGACATCGTATTATTTTAACTTATGAAGCTGAAGCAGAACAGATATCACAGGAAGACCTGGTTAATAGATTGTTTGATGAAATTGAAGTACCATAATTGATTACAGGTTTTTAAAATTTTATGGAAACTTCTGAAATAATCAAGAAAATTAGAAAAATCGAGATCACTACCCGGGATCTGGTCAGTGAACTTTTCTCAGGAGAATATCACAGCCTATTCAAAGGACAGGGGCTGGAATTTTCTGAAGTACGGGAATATCAGGAAGGCGACAGTTTCAGACAGATTGACTGGAATGTTTCTGCCCGTCATGGCACACCCTATATTAAAAAATTCGAAGAGACCAGAGAATTGAATGTCATATTCCTGGTAGACAGCAGTGCCTCTACCCTGTTTGGAACAGCTGAAAATCTGAAATCTGAATTTATTACCGAAATCACAGCAGTTCTTTCTTTTTCAGCTCTTTCCAACAACGATAAAGTTGGCCTGCTTCTTTTCACAGATGAGATCGAAAAATATATTCCACCCCGAAAAGGTAAAAAATCTGCTTTAAGGATTTTAAGAGATATTCTTTATTTCAAACCAAAAAGTGCCAGAACGTCCATAAAAAATGCGGTTGAATATATCTATCGTTTAATAAATAAAAGAAGCATTATTTTTGTGATCTCAGATTTTTTCGATCTTGATTATACCGACAGTCTTAAACTTCTTGCTAAAAAGCATGATGTTATAGCCTTACGAATAATAGACAGGTCGGAACAGGAACTTCCTGATGCGGGACTGCTACATCTGAAAGATCCAGAAACGGGTAGCAGAATTTCGTTGAATACTTCTAAACCCAAATTAAGATATCAATATAAAACAGCTGCCCAGGAGCTTGAAAAAGAGATCGCAGCGAGTTTTAAGAAAATGAGAATAGACCTGGTTACTTTAAGAACCGATAAACCCTATGCACCTGAATTGATGAAATTCTTCAAATTCAGGATCAGAATGAAAAATAAACATTAATTATGAAAATATTTATCACAATTTTATTAGTTATTTTCAGCAACCTGATTCTACAGGCTCAGGAATTAGATTATCAGATCGAAAAACCTCAGAAAGTTTATATCGGTACTCCCATAACATTACATATAGAGATAACAGCGGAACCAGGAGACAGCATTTACTCACAGGCTGCCGATTCACTGGATGTCTTTCTGCTGCAGAAGGAAGTATTGCAGTCGGAAGAAATAATCGATCAACAGAAAAAAATCAGCCAGACTCTAATTTACCAGCCTTTCCATACGGGGGAGTACACATTTCCGCAACTTGAATTTGCTGTAAAAACTGCTTCCGGTATGAAATTTCTCAAAACTTCGGAATTTCAGGTCAATGTGCTATCGGCAGTTCCAGACAGTGCTCAGACTATAAAAGATATCGCCGATCCCGTCAAGGTCAATTTAGGCTTCTGGGACTATTTTATTCCAATTGCTGTAATTGTAGTACTAGTATTACTGCTGAGATATCTGATTAGATTTTTTCGAAAAATCAAACAAACTGAAGAAAAAGGAGCTGTTACAGATAATCGCCCTTCCTGGGAAGTTGCCTTAAATATGTTGAAACAACTTAGTGATACAGATTTGCTGGAGAAAGGTGATTTTCTCAACTATCATTTTCAGCTTTCATTGATCCTAAGATATTTCCTGGAATTGGAGTATAAGATCAAAGCTGTGGAGATGACAACCAGTGAAATACGGGCTCAACTTAAATTGCCACATCATCGGGAAAAATCTGAAATACTGGATTTTCTCAGCAGGGCAGACAGAATAAAATTTGCCAGACAGGCAACAGATATAGATCATTCACGCAAAGCTTACGACTGGCTGTACAATTACCTGTTAATTTATAAAATGAGAGCAGAAAATCAGATCAGTGCAACGGAGGATGACAATGCTGGAATTCGTTAATCCTGAGTGGCTCTGGTGTTTACTGCTGCTTCTGCCCTACCTGCTGTTTGAAATTCTCTATCTTCAGAAAAAGCGAGTGAGGTTAATTCACAGCCGAGTTGACCTGTTAAAACGGATCGTAGGCTACAGCAGCTGGCAGAGGTTTATTCCAATACTGCTGAATGTTTTGATCTTAACTGCTTTAATTTTCAGTCTGGCAAGACCTAGAATGGCTTATAAACAGCAGCGCATAAAAGGTAAAGGGATCGACATTATTCTGGCCATAGATGTCAGTGGCAGCATGAAAGCTGTCGACTTCAAACCTACTAACAGGCTGGAAGCTGCGAAGAAAGTAGCAGCTGAATTTATCGAAAAAAGAGTGAATGACAAAATTGGACTGATCGTTTTTTCCGAAAATGCTTATACACAATGTCCATTGACTCTGGATTACAACATTTTAATGAATTTCATGGAACATATAAAAATTGATGAGGATGCTAATGGTACAGCAATTGGCATGGGATTGGCTACTTCAGTAGCAAGACTGAAAGAATCGGAAGCTGAATCCAAGGTCATAATACTGATAACTGACGGCAGAAATAACACAGGAGAGATCGATCCTTTCACCGCTGCTGAACTGGCTGCCACTTTCGATATAAAGGTCTATGCCATCGGTGTGGGAAGCAAAGGTGAAGTAGATTATCCCTTTAGTACACCCCTGGGAATTCAATACAGAAAGGTAAAAATTGATATCGATATGGATGCTTTAAACCGGATTGCTGAAATAACCGGAACTGAAAGAATGCGCTTAGCTCAGAATACCGATGAATTGCAGGCTGTGATCAACTACATAGATGAACTGGAAAAATCCGAATTTGAAATAGAAAATTATTTTCAGTACCAGGAACTTTTCTGGTATCTGTTACTTTTATCTTTATTTCTTCTGTTCTTAAATATTTTATTTAAACTGGTAATTATCAGAGAACTTCCCTGAAGGACTTATTATGAAATGGAATAATCCTTACATTTTGTTATTATTGATCCTGGTTCCGATCTTTCTATTCTTCCTGAGTTTTGCCAGAATTCAGAGGAAAAAGAAATTTGAGAGATTTGCCAATAAAAAGCTGTACGAGTTTTATTTTCAGGAATTTTCCAATTTCCACTGGTCTCTGAAAAATCTCCTGCTGATCTTGACTTTTTTCTTTTTGATCCTGGCTGCAGCCAGACCCCAATGGGATAAGGAAGTTCAGATCATCAAAAAAGAGGGTATCGACATCGTGGTTTGTATAGATGTATCCAAAAGTATGGATGCAGCTGATATACAACCAAGTAGACTGGAGAGAGCGAAAGATCAGATATCTTTGTTTATCGATCAGCTGCAGGGTGACAGGTTAGCAATAATAGCTTTTGCCGGAACAAGTTTTGTGCAATGCCCACTCACAGATGATTATGGTGCTGCCAGACTATTTCTCAGCCTGCTTGATACAGAAACCGTTCCATCTTATGGAACGAATATTGGTGCAGCCTTAGAGATGGCTATGGAATTGTTTGAGGTCAGTGATAAACATAAAGTGATAGTCGTCGCCAGTGACGGTGAGGACCTGGAAGAAAATTCTCTGGATATAGCAAAAAAGATTTCTCAGGAAGGCGCGGTTATTTACACGCTGGGCATTGGTTCACCTGAGGGCTCAACAATATTGCTTCAAGATAATAAAGGCAACCAGGAATATGCTAAAGATGATGAAGGTAATATCATCTTCACAAAATTGGATATTAATACCTTAACTCAGATAGCCAGAATTACAGATGGCAGATTCTTTCCCATAACTCCTCATCAGTCAGAGATCTTTGAGATCATGCAGAACATAAATGTGATTGAGAAGAAAAAATTTGATTCCAGAGAATTTATCCGTTATAAGGAACAATATCGCTATTTCACGATTTTTGCTTTGATTTCATTTCTAATTTCGATTTTAATTGCTAATAGAAAGAAAATTAATTTTAACAGGGTATTATGATGTTGAAAATAATATTATTTTTATTGATCTGCTTCCAAGTGACTCTTAATGCCGATATACTTACCTATGATAAAGTCTTTAAAAACCTAAAAGGGATCAAAGAATACAACAATGAGAATTTTGAGAAATCAGAAGATATTTTCAATGAGAATTCTATTAACAATCCCCGTGACGGCAGACTTCATTTTAATAAAGCCAACAGCAAGTACAAGACCGGTAAACTGGAAGAAGCGGAACAGGAATACCAAATGGCTTTGAAAGATCAGAATTTCAGGAATCGGTCGGAGACATATCATAATCTGGGTAACGTGAAATTTCAGGAGCAGGATTACAAGGAAGCAATAAAGCAGTACAGAAATGCGTTAATTGAGGATCCTGAAAACCTCGATGCACGATATAACTACGAACTTACCTCACGCTTTTTGCAACAGCAACAGCAGCAACAACAGCAGAGTCAGGATGACCAGAAAAGTGATAAGAACGAGGAACAGCAAGAACAGCAATCCGAACAACAGAAAGAAGATGACAACCAGGATCAGCAGCAGCAGCAGCAAAAGCAGAAACAAAATGAAGAGGAGGAGCAGAGGGAAAATGAGGAACAACAGCAACAACAGATGAAACTGGATGAAAAGAAAAAGGAAGAAGCTGAACAGATGCTGAAAACTCTCTTGCAAAAAGAGAAAGAAGAAATGAAAAAACAGAAAGAAAAATTGAATGTTGACAAATCAAAAAAGGGTAAATACTGGTAATTGCAGGAGTGAATGTGAAGAAATTTCTTTTTCCAGTAATAATTTTAGTTTTATTTTCTAAACTCTTCTCTGCTGAAGTGACTTTTGATTCCTATGTTGATAAAACTAAAGTAAGCATGAACGATTATGTGCGTTTATCTCTGGAATTCACAGGAGAAGATGTTGGTAATATTAGAACACCGGGTGTAAAAGAAATTCAGAATTTCAGAAATATGGGAAGCTCCTCCAGCTCTTCTTCCAGTATCAGCATAGTAAATGGGAAAATGGAGAAATCTGTTACTAAAACATTTACCTATAATCTGAAACCTTTAAAAAGTGGTAATCTGCTTATTCCACCACTCATAATTCAAGTTAATGATCAGAAATTCACTACAGATCCCATCAGGATAAATGTAACTCAAACTGAACAGCAAAATGGAGCAAGGGAATCTAAATCGTTAACAGGTAATGGTAGTGATAAATTAGCTGATAATATGTTCCTGGTGGCTGAAATAAATAAAAATAATGTTTATAGGGATGAACCCGTAGTAGTGGATTATGTACTTTACACACGTTATGAGATCTCCAATCTCTCCTATGCCAACGAACCTGTTTTTAATGGTTTTTGGAAAGAGAATATTTATCTGGCAGATCGTTTCAATTTTAAAAGAACAACCTACCGTAACATGTCATTCAATTCAATGCTGATGCGTTCGGTAGCATTATATCCTTCCAAAACAGGTAAATTGGAAATTCCCTCTCTGGAAGTACTGGTTGATATTCGCACACAATCGACCAGCTTCTTTGATTTTGGTTCTACCAAAAGATATGAAATTAAAAGCAAGCCCCTTACCATAACAGTCAAAGACCTTCCTGCAGAAGGGAGACCGGCTGATTTCAGCGGTGCAGTAGGAAATTATTCTGTAAAAAGCAGTATCAGCAGTCAGGAATTAAAAGTCGGAGAATCTTTCACTTACACTTTAGAGATCAATGGAACAGGAAATCTCAATCATTTTGATCTGCCTGAACTTACTGAGATCAAGAACTTCCGGTTCCTGGATCCCGAGATAACTACGCAAATAAACGATGACCAGGTCAGCGGGAAAAAGGTGATTAAATATCTTGTCATCGCACAGGAAGTGGGCACGTTTACCATTCCTTCGCTCAGTTTCTCCTATTTTGATACGCAAAATCAAAAATATGTTGTCCGTAAAACTCAGCCTTACCAGCTGACTGTTCAGGAAGGAAACAATATTTATATACCCAGTTCTTCAGCTCAGTCTGTTGTTAGTCTGGAAGGCACCGATATCGGTTTCATTATCAGAAATACAGAATTATCAACATCTCCGATCTATTTTAATTCTTTCTTATACTGGTTCCTGATCTTTATCATTACCCTGAGTTTACCCATTGTTTATTTATATTATCTGAAACAGAAACAACTGTTTTCTGATAAAGATTACATCAGACAAAAACAGGCTTCCAAAATCCTGAAAAAATACCTGAAAGAAGCTTCCAGAAAATTTAAGTTCAAGGATCCTGAATTTTACAGTGATGTTCATATAGGGCTTAGCAACTATCTTACCGATAAAATCAAAATTAACCGGGGTAGTTCTACTAATTTGATTCTGGAGAAATTGCGGAGTAAGGTTTCAGAAGAATCGTTAACTGAAATACAATCACTATTCCTAAAATGCTCTCAGGTTCGATTCATGCCTGGCGGTTTTTCCCAGGATGACCTGGAAGCCGATTATCAACTTCTAAAAAAGGTAATTTCAGAACTTTCCAGAACCAAATTTTGAGGTTAAAATGAACAAATATCTTGCGATCATCATTTTTCTTTTTGCAGTTGGGAGCTTCCTGCCTGCTTCAGAACTCGAAGATATATTTCAGGATGCTGTTACTGCTTTTGAAAATAAAGAGTACGAAACTTCTTTGAACCTGTTTCTCAGTATTGAAAATGAAAATATTCAAAATCCCGATCTTTTCTACAATATCGGAAATTGCTATTTCAGGTTGAATAAATTCGGGAAAGCAATTCTTTATTATAAAAGAGCATTAAAATTCGACCCGACCCATAAATCTTCCAAAAGAAACCTGGAGTTTGTGCTCACCTTCACACAGGATAAACAGCTGGAAGATGAACCTGATCTGATAAGTTCTTTATGGCTGAAATTGCGCAACTCTGTGTCGTTAAATATGGCTGCTGTTATCGTTTTATGTCTTTTTATTATCAACTTTATTCTCATTATGTTGATCATTACAAAATTTCGCAATAGAGATAAAACTTCACTGGTTTTCACCCTCACTATTGCCCTGATCTTTTTAATGTTTTTCAGTGCTGTAAGTTTGCTTAAATGGAAAAATTTTACCAGTGATACAGAGGCAGTACTCATTTCTCCATCTGCTATTGGATACAGCGGACCCGGTGAAGAATTCACCCGTGTTTTTACTATCCATGAAGGCATGATCTTTGAGATCGAGAAAACAGAAACAGACTGGAGTCTGATAAAACTACCCAATGGACTGGGCGGTTGGATTAAGAAAAATTTCTATTTGAAAATATAAGCAGTCTTTGAATTAGCTACCAATAATTTTAACCAGTACTCTTTTACGTCTTTTCCCATCAAATTCACCGTAGAAGATCTGTTCCCAGGGGCCAAAATCAAGTTGTCCTTCTGTAACAGCAACAACTACTTCCCTTCCCATGATCGTTCTTTTCAGATGGGCATCGGCATTATCCTCAAAGCCATTATGTTGATATTGAGCATAAGGTTTTTCCGGAGCGAGTTTTTCCAGCCATATTTCATAATCGTTATGCAATCCGCTTTCATCGTCATTGATAAATACACTGGCTGTAATATGCATGGCATTTACCAGGCAGAGTCCTTCCTTAATACCACTTTCTTCCAGGCAATGCCGTATTTCCGGCGTGATATTGATTAACTGTCTTCGTTTAGTGGTTTCAAACCATAATTCTTTTCGGTAGGATTTCATTCAACCTGCTATTTTTTTTTAATTAAGCCATCAAAATAATCTATTAACTTATTCTTGAGTGATCTGCCGATTTTTTCTGACAATTTCCTCACCGCTCTTTCTTCAGCTTCAAAATAGGTAGTATGTCCCTCTTTGCCCTTTTCCGTAAGAGAGCTTACCACTGTATTTTTCAAGTCGGTGATTTCCAGATTCAATTCATACCTGATAAACTCAAAATCATCCCTGTTCAGGTCGGTCTCCTCAAATCTGATATCGCCTTTCACACTCAGTACAGGATTACTGTTCATCACAAATCCCATGTCAGTGAACATATTCTTAACAATATTTGTAATCTTATCATTGCGATCATTTTTGATTTCGATTTTAAAAGAGATGGAACGGGCATACGCCGCAGCTAAGCGCGAAATTTCGTTATGGTCATAATTGATCTCAATAAATTCTGCATAATTGGGAGAAATTATATCCAGCTGTTTCAGCAGGATTTCATTATTATGGGAAATCAGTGCAGCTGCACTCAGGGCAGCATATTTAACTCTCACATCATCAGAACTCTCAGCCTGAGCGACGTAGTATTCTATATTTCGGCTGTTTTTATTGATCTTCTCTTCATAGATTTCAGCGGTTTGCGTTCTGTTCAGGTAGGCTAATACATGAACTCTACCAACTTTATCGGTATAACTTTCAGAGAACTGGATATTATAAAGAGTCTGTGCCGAAGTTACTTTAACATTCTTGGTTACATCAGTAAGATCTTCAAAAGTTGTTTCATCATCTTTTGTAAGTTCGATATAGCGTTGTTTGTAAGTGTCATCCGCACTTATTTGAGATTCAAAAATCTTTGCCAGGTTGGAAGCTGCAAAGTTTTCGGCTTCAGATCTGGTGTCCCCCTCTCCGATTGCAGTCAGATATAATTGATCAGAATACACTTTTTTAGGGTTTTGCAACCATTCCGGTTCACCCGAACTTTTTCCACTCTTACCTTGAACTGCGCAGGAAAATAAAAGCATTGTAATTAAAAACATCAGATACATTCTCTTCATACTAGCTCCGCATCATTTTAAATAAAAGGAATTATGCATATTTAAGCCATTTCTCAGAGTGGAAACTTCACCCAGATCATCTGTGAACAGTAAAGTTCCGGAAGGAGAATAATATTCAAATTTAATATTATGTGTTCCGGGATCCAATTCTATCTCACCAGTAAGAACCGAACCTGGAAAAAATCTGGAGATACGGAGATCGGCATTTTCGGTAGCATCAACTGCCAGATCTGTTGCCAAACGAGCTGCAAAACTGAGAATTGCACTACCCATCTCATTATCGATTTCATCCTTTCTTTTCTTGGCAAAAAGTCCTTTTGTCACAGTCCGTAATATCGTTTTCACATAAATTATGGGTTCTTTGATCTTATAAGTTTGCAAGGCAATATTGCCTATATCTTCAATTTTAAATAATTCTACCGGAGGGAAGTCATCTACAATTACTTTAACTTTACCTACCTGTGTATCTCGTTTTTCCATATAGGGTAATTGAAATTTGAAGTGATATCCTTTTTCAATTCCATCCCAGGGTATGGTATTCAAACCTTCAATTTCAGTTTGTCCTTCCGGAAGTGTTTCGGTTGAAGCAATAATCAGCAAGTCTTTTTCCGTATGGATATACAGTGTTTTGGCTTTTTTTACCGGTGATTTTCCTACAAATGCGTTAAAATTAAATTTAACTTTTCGGGAATTTACCAGGTAATTCTGCAGATCAGGTTTGGGAAAATCATAAATATGAGATTGAGTCTGCCAGGCAGCATCAATCTTTTCCAGATCTATTCTGGCATCATCCCGTTTTCCCTCGGCCCGGTAGATCAGCATACTGAGATATCTTCCCAGAACATCATTATTGAACTTATTCTTACCTGATTGAATTTCTTTTTGGCTTTCTTTGGAAATTTCATCAGCCATTCTTCTGTATTTATCTTCAAGTTTGTTGAGTTTAATATTGATCCTGCTGATCTCAACAAATGCTCCGTCAAAATCACCTGTTTCCAGGTAATTGAAAGCTTTGAAAATATTCAGATAGATATCCTCGTAATCTTCTCCAGCATAATCGAGAGCATTATCGTTCAGCAGCATGGAAAGAGCAGCTTTTGAAACACTTTTCGTGTAATTATCTGCAATAGCGTTTTCAGCTTTATCCAGATATTCACTGCTTTGCTGGAAATTGCCCGCATAAAAATTAAGCATCCCCAGATCCAGATAATAAAGGACCTGTTCTTTTTTAGAATAATACTTATCTTTTGCTTCCCTGATCTGTTCAATAGCTCCGCAGAAATCTCTCTGTTCTATTTTGCTATCAATACCAGCATATTGTTTCAGAGAAGTTCTGGTTGAGGCACAACTCACTAAAATTGCTGCTGAAATGATTATTACAAGACTTTTTGCTACCATTTCATTTTAGCCTGTGTAATGAATTTTTTGATCTCTTTACTGCCAATCCAGACTTTTTCATTGCTCTCAATATTGATCAATTCCATATCAATCTGATAAAAAACAGCAGCTTTACCTTCAATAGAATCTGTAGTAGAAGTTATGACTCCTTTCAGCATAAAATCAGCTCCTGTTTCCTGAGCCAGTGATTTAGCCGTTTCATCGGAAGCGTACAACTGCTGTTCCGAACGTTCATCTCTGATTTCCAGCCTCTCTTGACTGGTTGCTACAAATTTAACTTTGCCACTATTGATCAATTCCCTTTCAATATCTTTCACAAATACTTCTGTCTGAATGTGTTCAGAGCTTCTATTCCTGATTTCACCAACAATCACGACAGGTTTCTTGCCGTTTTCCAGAACATAGTCTTCTATCCAGGGTCTGTAGGTAAGATCTCTAATCATCTGTTCAGCTACCAGTTTGGAATCTGTATCATTCCAGCGTCCACTAAGATCTGTTACCTCATCAGTAGCAATTCTATCAACAGTTCTGGTTTGAGAGCAGGCACTAAAAAGCATTAAAACAGCTAAGACCAGGCAAATTGATTTTAATAATCTCATTACTCCTCCTAAATATTTTCTGAATAATTTTTTTATCTGAGAAATAAATCTGTCAAAC
>LKUH01000390.1 GCA_001412425.1 Candidatus Cloacimonas sp. SDB | reverse complement strand
ACCAGAGTCAAAAAAGCATTTAAAAATTCTGATGAAGCAGAAGGAAGAATGTCCACAGTACTTCAGGAGAATCTTACAGGCGTAAGGGTGGTACGGGCTTTTGCCAGACAGGCTTTCGAACTAGAGAAGTTCGATAAAAAAAATGCTGAGTTCAGGGATCTTACCTATCGTTTGATCAGATTGCTGGCCTGGTACTGGTCTGTCTCAGATTTTATCAGCCTCATACAGATAGCTGCTGTAACTGTTTTAGGTACTTACTGGGCAGCCAACGGGACAATAACGCTGGGTACAATGCTGGCTTTTGCTTCTTATGTGGGAATGCTGCTCTGGCCCGTAAGGCAGATGGGCAGGGTCTTAACCGATATGGGTAAAGCGATGGTCTCGGTAGGCAGGATCCAGGAGATTCTGGATGAACCCGCAGAGACTTACGATGATGGTCTGAAATTCAGCAGGTTCAAGGGAAACGTCGAATTCAGCAATGTCTGTTTTGAATATGAACCGGGCAAACCGGTATTGCAGGATATTTCCTTTAAAATTGAAGCAGGACAGACAGTTGCCATTCTGGGACCCACAGGAGCCGGGAAATCCAGCCTGGTCCATCTTCTGCCCAGATTGTATGATTATCAGAAGGGTTCCATCAAGGTTGACGGGATGGAGTTGAACACTATAGATAAAAAAGTTCTGCGCAGAAATATTGGATTAGCGCTGCAGGAGCCCTTTTTGTTTTCCAAGACAATTAGAGACAATATTGGAATGGCTGTTAAAGGTGCTTCCCAGAAACAGATCTATGAAGCGGCGGAATGTTCTGCTATTCACCAGGTTATAAATGATTTTGAGAAGGGTTATGACACTGAAGTCGGGGAGCGGGGTGTTACACTTTCCGGAGGACAGAAGCAGAGGCTGGCAATTGCACGAATTCTGCTGAAAAATGCTCCTATTCTGATTTTCGATGATTCATTGAGTGCTGTAGATACTGAAACTGATGCACTTATACGAAAAGAGCTGAAGAAGAGAGCGGAAAATGTAACTACTATAATTATTTCCCACCGGCTGGTTACCTTAAGTGAAGCGGATCTGATCCTGGTTCTGGATCAGGGGAAACTGGTGCAGAGGGGATCTCATAACGAATTAATGACTCAGGAAGGTTTATATAAAAGAATCTGGAAAATTCAGACAGATCTGGAAGAAGAGTTGGAACAGGAAATTGAAACAAAACCTGCTGTGGATCTTGGTGATAAAGATAAAACACGCAGAACAGGTTAGAAGGTAGGGCTGAAATGAATGCATTTGAAGAAAAAGATTATACAAAAAGGTTTGATCTAAATTTATGGAAAAAGCTGTTCTATTTCATCAAACCATACAGAAAAAAAATGTGGATACTTGGTTTATTCATGTTATCGTTAGCAGGAGTGGATGTGTTATTCCCGCTGATGAGCAAATATGCGATTGACCATTTCATTATTCCGGAAAATACAGACGGGATCTGGTATTATGCTGCCTTTTTCCTGCTTCTAATCGTTGTGCAATGCGTTAATATTTTCTTCTTTATAAATATTGCCGGCAAAATCGAAATGTGGGTTTCTTACGATATCAGAAAAAAAGGTTTCAGACATCTGCAGGAGCTTTCCTTTAAATATTATAACAAAACTCCGGTAGGTTGGATCATGGCAAGAATGACCTCTGACAGTCAAAGGCTGGGAGGTTTTATCTCCTGGGGTCTGGTAGATTTTGTCTGGGGCTCAAGCTTGATGCTGTTGATTATTGCCATTATGCTGTTCCTTAATTGGAAACTGGCTTTAATTGCCTTAACAGTGGTTCCTGTGCTGGTTATTATAAGTATTTACTTTCAGAAGAAGATATTGAAAGCGTATCGCAGTGTCAGAAAAACCAATTCCAGGATAACCGGTGCTTTTAACGAGAGTATCTCTGGAGCTAAAACTACAAAAGTTCTGGTTCGGGAGCAGGAAAATCTGCACGAATTCCAGGGTCTTACGACCAAAATGTACAGATCTTCAGTCCAGGCTGCAGTATTTTCAGCCCTTTATCTTCCGGTGGTTTTAACTTTGGGAAGTATAGGAACTGGACTTGTTTTATGGAAGGGTGGTAATGCGGTTGTCAGTGAAATGATCTCATATGGTACATTGGTAGCTTTTATTTCCTATACAGTACAGTTTTTTGATCCTCTGGGTGAATTAGCCCGTATTTTTGCCGAATTGCAGAATGCCCAGGCTTCAGCAGAAAGAATTTTTTCGATGATTGAAGAAAAACTGCAGATCAAGGATAGTGCGGAAACGAAAAAAATGTATGGTGATGTTCTTGCTCCTCATGAATTTGAGGTGGAAAAAATCAGAGGTGAAATAGAGTTCAAGGACATTACTTTCGCCTATGAGGATGAGAATATTTTAGAGAATTTCGATCTTCATGTTAAAGCAGGGGAAAGAATAGCGCTGGTAGGGGATACGGGATCAGGTAAAAGTACAATCGTTAACTTAGCCTGCAGATTTTTTGAACCCCAAAAAGGCGAGATTCTGATAGACGGTGTAGATTACCGGAAGCGGTCTCTCTTGTGGCTGCATTCCAATTTGGGATATGTGCTGCAGACACCCCATCTCTTCAGCGGAACTGTTAAGGATAACATTCGCTATGGCAGATTGGATGCCAGTGATGAAGAAGTAAAGAAAGCTGCTGAGTTAGTTAATGCTGACGATTTTATCATGAAGCTGGAAAATAAATATGATTCGGAAGTGGGAGAAGGCGGAAGTTTGCTCTCAACCGGGGAAAAACAGTTAATTTCTTTTGCCCGGGCAATAATAGCTAATCCCAGGATTTTCGTATTGGATGAAGCTACTTCTTCGGTTGATACTG
This sequence comes from Candidatus Cloacimonas sp. SDB, assembly GCA_001412425.1. Lineage (GTDB taxonomy): Bacteria > Cloacimonadota > Cloacimonadia > Cloacimonadales > TCS61 > SDB. The sequence continues at coordinate 19,686 of LKUH01000390.1, read as the reverse complement.
AGACAGAAATGAAAATCCAGCAGGCTATTTATAAGGTTCTTAAAGACAGAACAAGCTTCATTATTGCCCATCGGCTTTCAACAATTAAAGCTGCAGACAGAATTCTGGTGATTAGAAATGGCAAAATCACCGAAGAGGGAAATCATCATGATCTGATCAACCAAAAGGGTTATTATTACCGTCTTTATACCAACCAGTTCATGGAAGAGCAGGAAGAGCTGCTGCTGAATGCTTGAGTGGGTAAAAAGTGAGTTGATCAGCCTTCGTACTTAATGAAGTACTACGGGTTGAAGGCGAAGCAAAAAAGAGATAAGTGAGTGGTAATGGCTGGAAGCGTATCTAAGCGAGTATAAGGGTTCAGTTATTGCAGTATCGCACGACCGTTATTTTCTGGATAAGATCGTAACCCGCATCATTGAGCTGGAAGATGGCGAGATAAATCATTTTGCCGGGAATTATACTTTTTACCGTGAGGAGAAGGAGCGCAGGTTCCAGAGTCAGTTCGAGATCTATAAAGATGTTCAGAAGAAGATCAAAGCGATGAAAGCAGCAGCTGAAAGGTACAGAACCTGGGGCAGAATAAACCCGGATAACAGTACTCATATGGCAAGAGCGAAGAGGCTGGAAGAGAAGATCGAAGAATTGAAAGCCATTGCAAAACCTCAGAAAGCTCAGGAGCTGGAAATAAGCTTCAAGGGGAAACGGTCCGGGAAGGATGTAATTGTAATAAAAGACCTTTCCAAGAAATATGCTGATAAAGTGATCTTCAACCGGTTGAATATGCATTTGGGTTTTCGTGATAAAGCTGCAGTACTGGGCAGGAATGGAAGCGGGAAATCAACCCTGTTCAAAATGATCCTGGCTCAAGAGGAACCGGATGGGGGCGAAGTAAAAGTAGGAAGTAATGTTAAGGTCGGTTATCTGGAGCAGGACGTTTCATTTCCACTGGAAGATAAAAGCGTGCTGGAAGTATTTCGGCACCATTACCCCATGTATGAAGGGGAAGCACGCAACCGTCTGGCGAGGTTCAGATTCACAGGCACAGATGTGTTTAAAAAAGTTAAGGACCTTTCCGGTGGGGAGAAAGTGAGGTTAAGACTGGGCCTGTTGATCCAGCAGGATATAAATCTGCTGCTGCTGGATGAACCTACCAATCATCTGGATATAGCTTCCCGGGAAATGATCGAGAAAACCCTGCAGGAATTCTCTGGAACGATCCTGTTCATTTCTCATGACAGGTATTTTATCAATCGGATCTGCAGCAGTGTTCTGGAATTGCAGAATGGCAAATTGAAGCGTTACGGCGGTAATTATGACCATTATCGGCAAAAAAAGGGTAAAGAGGAGCTCCCAGCTTCCCTGCCTGAAAAAAAGAAAAAAATGCGCCTTAAAACGGTAGACGATTATCAGGTTTTACGCAAGCAGATCAGCAGCATTGAGGAGGAGGTCCTCTGGAAGGAAAATGAGCTGCGTTTGCAGGAAGCAGAAATGGAGAAATATTCAACAGATTATGATGAATTGACTGGAATATTCAATCGGAAAAGTGAGCTGAAGGAAGAACTGAAAAGGATGTACAAGAAGTGGGAAGAGTTGAGTGTGCAGGTGATGAGCAATGAAAAGTGAACATAATTGAATAATAAATAAGTGAGGTGGGAAATGATCAAAGGGAAAAAAGTAAATTTACGATTAATCAAAATGGAAGATGTCGAGGAATTGACAGAGCTTTTTAACGACCTTGAACAGAGAGGAGAATTTTATCCTCTGCAGCTTTCCAGTCTGGAGAGGTATAAGCGGGATGTTGCTGAGAATAATCTCTGGAGCAACGATTTTGGCGAGATGGTAATTACCGATAAACAGGATCGGATTGTTGGAAAAATATCCTTTTGGAAGAACAGTAATTATATGGAAGGTTATGAGATTGGCTATAATATTTTCAGAAATGAAGATCGCGGCAATGGTCATGGAAGCGAAGCGCTGGGGCTTTTCTGTACTTATCTTTTCCAGTTGAACCCCGTGAGAAGGTTGGAAGTTAACTGCGATCCGGCAAATAAGACCAGTATCAGGATAGCGGAGAAGTGCGGTTTCAAATTTGAAGGAACTCTGAGGCAGGCATTTTTTCATCATGGCAGGTATAATGATATCAATAAATATTCCCTGCTGCGGAAAGAAGCAGGCTATCAAAAGTAAATAAACCTAATGTTTCCTGAAACCTCTAGGAGCTCCGCTTGTGTGAGGTGAACGATTTAAATCTGGCACTGAATAATAAACCGGTATTCACGTAAAAATTTTTAAACGAGATCTAATTGAGAGGAAAATATGTCTGATAAAAATAAAGCAATACTGATCGGGATTTGTACAGATAATCGAATTCATGAAGAAAAAAAAGCTTCCCTGCAGGAATTACAGAAACTTGCAGATACTGCCGGTGTAGAAACCGTTGGTAGAAGAATTCAGAACAGGGAATCACCGGATAAAAGATTCTATGCCGGCAAAGGTTTCCTGGCTGAAATAATCAGAGAAATGTCTGAAAAAAATGCCGGTTTGCTGATCTTTGACAACGAACTTTCTCCCAGCCAGGGCAGAAATATTGAGCAGGAATTTGAGATCAGTGTTACCGATAGAACCGAGGTAATACTGAAGATTTTTCAAGAGCATGCTCAAACAAAAGAAGCGAGACTGCAGGTCAGGCTGGCAGAATTACAGTATCAGCTTCCGAGGTTGAAGAGATTATGGGGTCATCTGGACAGAGTAAAAGGGCAGGCAACCGGAAGTAGTGGTACGGCTCGGGGTATGGGTGAGAAGCAGATCGAAGTTGATAAAAGACTTATCAGAATAGAGATATCCAGGCTGAAAAGAGAGATAGCGAAAATTTATCGTCAGAAAGAAACTCAGAGAAAACAACGGGAAAAGATCAGAAAAGTATGCCTGGTCGGTTATACCAATGCGGGAAAATCTACCTTATTCAATCAACTGACTCAGGCAGGGGTATTGGTGGAAGACAAATTATTTGCTACTTTGGATACAACCACCCGGAAACTGGAGCTGGACAAGGGACGAGATATGATAATTTCTGACACGGTAGGTTTCATTGCGAATCTTCCTCATCATCTGGTAGCTTCTTTTCGCGCAACCTTAAAAGATGTGGTAGATGCTGATCTTCTGCTGCATGTTGTGGATGCTTCTGATGAGAATTTTTCCAAAAACAGGCAGGAAGTTCTGCAGGTTCTGGAACAGATCGGGGCTGATGAAATTGACCAGGTTCTGATCTTGAATAAAATGGATATTACAGATAAGGTTATCTTAAATTCCCTGCTTAAAACATACCCCGATTCCATTACTGTATCCGCAGCACGAGGTGAGAAAATGGAAGAGCTTCTGGAAACAATTGATGCCAGACTCCACGAAGCTCGAAAGAGAGTCCTTTTTATTCCGCACCAGAAACAGCGGATTCTCAGTCATCTGTATGAACTGGGAAAGATCGTGGAAATGGAATATGAAGAAAAAGGTGTTAAAATAACAGCAGTTTTAAATAAGGAAGATCTGCCCGAATTTGAGAAGTATATCATCTCTCCCGGGCTCAAATCCGATTCAAAATGAAAAAGGGAATAAATTGTGACGTTAATAAAAGCTGGAAATCTAGAATTCTATTATGAAGAACAGGATCACACACTTTTTGACAACTTAATATTCGAGATTGATAATACTACAAAAGCCGGGTTAATCGGTAGGAACGGTTGCGGTAAAACCACGCTGTTCTCTCTTCTGTTGCAGAAGCTGAAGCCAGTTGGCGGCAATATGTATTTTCAACCTGAGCTCAGGATCGGTCATCTGCCGCAGGAGATTGTTCTGGATGATGAAATAATTGTGCAGGATTATCTCTGGCAAATGAAGCTGCAGCTCTATAATTTGAAGCTGAAAATGGATCGAATAGCTGAATTTGAAGAATCAGAATTGATCAAGATCTTAGCCGATTTTGACAGCCTGGGAGGCTATGAATTCGATCTCCATTTTCAGAAAATATTGGCACAATTCAATCTGGATGAATCATTCCTGTTTCGCAAAGTGAAAAATCTGAGTGGAGGAGAGAAAACAAAAATTGCTTTCTGCAGAATTATGCTGGATAATCCTGATCTGCTCTTGCTGGACGAACCGACGAACCATCTGGATATTCAGACTTTAGAGTGGCTGGAGAATTATTTAAAAAATATCTCAATTCCATTTTTGATTATAAGTCATGATAGAAAATTTCTGGATAACTGTGTACAGGAGATCTGGGAAATTGAGGATAAAAGGATTTTCAAATTTTCTGGAAATTATTCTTTTTATAAGAATCAGAAAGAAGAAGAATTAAATCGTAAGTTGCACGATTATGAAAATTCCAGAAAGAGAATTAAGAAATTGAAAAAAGCAGTCAATGACCGAAAGGGTTGGGCTGTGAGTCATCAGGCGGAAACCGGCAATGAAGGTTATGCTCCGATCTATGAAACAGTAGGCAATGAAGCAAAAAAATCGATGCGTCAGGCGAAGGCGGTGGAAACCAGATTGATCAGAGAACTGGAGAAAGCTCAGGAGAACAAGCCCTGGATTGAGAAGAAACGAGAAATTCGTTTCGAAGAACAGAATTTGAAAGTGCGCTCGGTTTTACAGGTTGAAAGTCTATCCAAATCTTATGCAGGGAAAAACGTCTTACAGGAACTTAATTTTACGGTTGGAAACGGATCCAGACTGCTTATCAGCGGGAAGAATGGTTCCGGTAAATCAACTCTGCTGAAAATTCTGGTGGATCAGATTCAAGATTATGCAGGAAATATTTCCTGGAATCCGCAAGCTAAAATCGGGTACTACGCTCAGGAAATTGATGATCTCAATCTGGAAAATACGATCCTGGATGAATTGATTGCAGGAGATCTGAGCAGACAGACCGTAGTCCGCACCGTACTGGGCAGTCTGAATCTGCGTAAAGATAAGGTATATCAGAAGATCAGTAGTCTAAGCATCGGGGAACGCTGTAAAATTACTCTGGCAAAGATCATCACTTCCAATGCCAATGTACTGCTTTTGGACGAACCTACCAATCATCTGGAAATTGCTGCTCGTGAAGCTTTGGAAAATGCCTTACTGCAGTTTGAAGGTGCAATAATTTTTGTAAGCCACGACCGTTATCTCTGTGAAAAACTGGCAACGGATGAGATCAATCTGGACGGTAAAAGGTGAAAAAAGGGATTAAACAGCTTTATACCCGAAAACGACCAGCTCATCCTGATGAAGTGCATACAGACGCAAAGCGCTGGTTCAAAAGAAAGGGTAGAAAAGCTGTAAGGAAACATTTAAAACAAGAGCTGGAGAAACAGGGAGAAAAAAAATGAAAGAAATTAAGCTGAGAAAATATTCTCCGGAAACCGATTTCCGCAGAGTTCGTGATTTTCTGCAACAGAATTATTCTGCCTTTGCTGCACCAGTAAACTGGGGTATTGAAAGATGGAATTATGCCCGGTATTTTATTGCACCCTATTTAGGTTCCTGTGGGTTAAATACTCAGGATAATTCAGCCAGTATTGCAGCTATAAGATTCTGGGAAGAACTGGTGGGTATCTGGGAAAATGAAGCTGGCGAAATTGTGGGAGTTGCCAATATTGAACATCCTGATAAAAAGCACCGTGATTACGGCGAGATCTTCATTCAGCGGCATTCACATCATCCGGAGCTACTGGAGGAAATGCTTCAATATGGTGAGAAGAATTTTCTTAATCCGCTGACGAAGAGCTGTCATATTTTTGTTTATGAAGATGATGATCTTTTACTGAATGTTGTCAAAAAAAGAGGTTATCGGCTCAGGGAGAAGGTTTCTGCCACTCATCTGGAATCTGAAATAGAAGAAAATTATCAGGACAACTTACCGCAGGGATACAGTGTTCACACTATGCAGGAAAATAACCGCATCAGTGAGAGATGCGAAATATTCGGGCGTTCTTTCAATCATCCAGACCCCAAAGACTGGCCTTCGATATACTCTTATCAGCAGTTGCAGCAGGCACCTGACTATGATAGAAAAAACGATTTCTACATCACGGATGAGAATGATAATCTGGTTGCTCAGGCAATTATCTGGTTTGATGAGATCAACAAAACAGGTCATTTAGAACCGCTGGGTACACATCCTGAACATCGTGGCAAAAAACTGGCACAGGAATTAATGCAGGCCTGTTTCGCCCGACTGCAGCAGCTGGGAGCTACAAAAATGCCGATCACAGGCGGATTTGATCCCTTCTACCTGGCAATTGGTTTCAGGAAAATCAGGACCTGCTACAGCTGGCAGAAAAGTTTTGGTGATGATTATTAGTTTTTTCTATTTTTTAAAAACTTATATTTTACAGGAAACCCCACAGGAAATTTCCTTTAGTTAGCAAGCTAAATTGAGAAACATACTATCTTAAAGATTTTCTTCCAGTAAAAAAGCTTTGACGAAATTCGCATTTATTTTTGTATCCAACTTTCAATTGTTTTAGAAATTTTTAGAGGCAAATGAGAGATTAATTGGTTCTTGAAACGAAATGTTTAGAATGCTTTAATCATGTGTCAATTATCCTATGAGATAAAGAGATCTATGCTATGAAAGAACAAATTGAATATAAACAGCGAGTTAAAGATTACGGAGAAGTTTTCACGCAGAAACGTGAAGTGAATGCCATGCTTAATCTGGTTAAACAGGAAACTGAGCGTATAGACTCCAGGTTTCTGGAACCTGCTTGTGGTACTGGTAATTTCCTCTCCGAAATTCTGGAAAGAAAATTGAAAGTGGTGGAAAAACGTTATAAAAATAGCCAAACAGAATTTGAAAAATACTCCATCCTGGCAGTTTCCAGCATTTACGGAATAGATATTCAAGAAGATAATGTGATCGAATGCCGCAAAAGATTATTCAGCATTTTCGATTGGAAATATACCGATCTCTTCCAGAATAAAACCAAAATTGAATGTAGAAGTTCCATCAAATTTATCTTGAAAAAAAACATAATTTGGGGTGATGCGTTAACTCTAAAAACACAGGGTGAAAATCCCCAGCCGATCACTTTTTCCGAATGGTCTTTAGTAAACGGTAATATGATAAAACAGCGTGATTTTACCATGCAGGTGCTCATCAACAGCTATCAATCTGCTCAGATGGAAATCTTCCCCGAACCCGACCTGTTCGCCGATTTTGACGAAGAAGAATTTTTTCCCGAATCAACTACAGACTATCCGCTCGTCCATTTCCTGAAACTGGGAAAAGCCGATGAAAACTAACTACAATCCTGATGTTCTCAATTGTCTGGCAAATCTGAGCAGCGACGAGGTGTTCACGCCGCCCAAACTGGTGAACCAGATGCTCGATCTGCTGCCGCCCGAATTGTTCACAAATCCCCGCACCACTTTCCTCGATCCCGTCTGCAAAACCGGTGTCTTCCTGCGGGAAATTGCCAGAAGATTAGATAAAGGCTTGGAACCTAAAATTCCGGAAAAACAAAAACGCATCGATCATATTTTCACCCAGCAGCTCTTCGGTATCGCTATCACCGAGCTCACTGCACTGCTTTCCCGCCGCTCGCTTTACTGCTCCAAAAAAGCCAGCGGTAAATACTCGGTTTGCAGTAGATTTGACGATGCCGACGGCAATATTTTGTTTAACAGAATTGAACACACTTGGCTGAAAGGACGCTGCTCTTTCTGCGGCGCCAGCCAGAAAAATTTACAGCGTGATTCCGAATTGGAAACCCACGCCTACCAGTTTATCCACACCACCAAACCGGAGGAGATATATAAAATGAAATTCGACGTTATTATCGGCAATCCGCCATATCAATTAAATGATGGCGGTGGAATGGGATCAAGTGCAACGCCAATCTATCAGAAATTTGTTCAGCAGGCAAAAAAACTGAACCCACGTTATCTTACTATGATCATTCCTTCCCGTTGGTTTACTGGTGGAAGAGGTTTGGATGAATTCAGAGATGAGATGCTGAAAGATGAAAGATTAAGAATTATTCATGATTTCATTAATGCATCTGACTGTTTTCCTGGTGTTGAGATCAAAGGAGGAGTATGTTATTTCCTTTGGAAAAGCGATGAAAAAGGTGAATGTAGAATATATACTCATGAAGGAAATGAGATAACATCAGAAGCTGAAAGACCGTTACTGGAAAATGGTTTGGATACGTTTATCAGATATAATGAAGCAATTCCTATCCTTCATAAAATTCGAAAGTTTAACGAAAACAGCTTCTCAGAAATTGTTAGTGCAAATGATCCTTTTGGTTTTGATGTTCGGGTTGAAAACAGCTACAAAAGAGTGAAACCAAAATACAAATTAAAACCTTTCAAAAACAGTGTCGCATTCTATTACAATGGCTGGAAAAAAGAAGGCTTGGGATATATTGATAGAAATTCTGTATCAAAAAATAAAGATTGGATCGATAAACATAAAATATATATTCCAAAAGCATGGGGAATAGGAAATATCAATAAAGATTGGCTACAACCCTTCATCGGAGAAGACCATTCTTGTTGTACCGAAACATATTTGGTTTTAGGCCCTTTTGAAAATATCGAAACAGAAAATAATGTAATTAGTTATATCCAAACCAGATTTTTCCATTTTATGTTATCATTGGTTAAAATTACTCAAAATACAATGCAAAAAGCGTATTCTCTCGTTCCCATGCAGGATTTCTCAGAATCCTGGACTGATGAAAAACTATATAAAAAATATGATTTGAATAAAGAGGAAATTGACTTTATCGAATCTATGGTTCGACCTATGGAGAATGGAGATGAGTGAGAAGAAACTGACGATTTCTGTTCATAATCCCGAATTAGTCAGTAAAATCGGTGAGCTCCTGTTGCAAAGCCGTCAGCAGGCAGGTCGCACAGTCAATACGATTCTTTTGCAGACCTATTGGCAGATAGGCAGGCACATTGTGGAGTTTGAACAGAAAGGGGAATTGAAAGCTGAATATGGAGATGAGCTGCTGTTAAAACTCAGCAGAGATTTAACGACTGCTTATGGAAAGGGATTCAGCCGCTCCAACCTGACGTATATGCGTCGTTTGTTCATCAAGTTTCCAAAAAGTGAGACGTTGTCTCACAAATTGAGTTGGAGTCATTACTTTGAAATTCTGAAAGCCGATTCTGATCTGGAGATCGGGTTTTACATCAAACAGTGCGAGAAAGAGCGATGGAGTGTGCGAGAACTGAAGCGTCAAATGAAGAGTATGTTGTTTCATCGTCTGGCACTCAGTAAAGATAAAAAAGAAATATTAGCGTTAGCCAGGCAAGGATTGCAGATTCAGAAGCCGGAAGATATAATCAAAGATCCTTACGTTCTGGAATTTTTGGGTATTCCAACTGCTCAAAAATATCTGAAAGGAGAATTGGAGGAGAAGCTTTTACAGAATCTGCAAATTTTTTTATTAGAATTAGGAAAAGGATTCGCCTTTATCGGCAGACAATACAAGATCAATATAGGCAGTAGGCATTTCTTTGTAGATCTGGTTTTTTACCATCGCATCCTGAAATGTTTCGTTCTGATAGATTTGAAGCGTGGAGAAATCGATCATGGTGATGTTGGACAGATGAATCTATATTTGAATTATTTCAGGAAGGAAGAGAACACAGAAGGTGACAATATCCCGATTGGCATTGTGTTAGGAGCATATAAAGATCACATTTTGATTGAATATGCCACAGAGAATATCAGCAACCAGTTATTCGTAAGCAAATATCAGCTTTATCTTCCCGATAAAAAAATGTTATCCCGCGAATTGGAAAAAATTATGGAACTGCAAAATGATGAATAAAGAATTCTTCCCATCCCGCCCTATGGAGGATGGAGATGAGTAAGAAACTGCAATCCAATAAATTTTTACTAATTGAGATCAAAGGTCTTATCGAGGAAAGCAAGCGGCAGTTAGCCATCGAGGTCAATACTTCCATGTCACTGCTTTATTGGAATATCGGCAATCGCATACATCGTGAAACTCTCAAGAATAATCGGGCAGGTTACGGCGACAGGATAGTAAAGACGTTGTCTGCACAGCTAACAGCAGAATACGGACGAGGTTTTTCCGAAAAGAATCTCAGACGAATGATCCAGTTTGCAGCAGTTTTTCCGGAAGAAAAGAAAGTCGTATCGCTGATACGACAATTGAGCTGGACTCACATTCTGGCTCTCATACCCATTGATGATCTATTGAAGCGCACATTTTACATCGAAATGTGTAAATTGGAAAAATGGAGTGTTCGCACTCTGCGGCAAAGGATAAATTCAATGTTGTATGAAAGAACTGCCATCAGTAAAAAACCGGAAGAGACTATCCGGCGGGAATTGAAAAAACTTGGTGAAACCAGTCAAATTACACCTGATCTTGTGTTCCGCGATCCCTATTTTTTAGATTTTCTTGGATTACACAGCAGCTATTCCGAACAAGACCTGGAAACAGCAATTTTAGCTGAATTGCAGAATTTCATTATAGAACTGGGGGCGGATTTTGCTTTTCTTGCCCGTCAAAAAAGAATTACTATCAATAATAGAGATTATTATATTGATCTGCTTTTCTATCATCGCAGGTTGAAATCACTGGTTGCCATCGATTTGAAAATTGGAGAATTCGATGCAGCCTTCAAAGGTGAGATGGAGTTATATTTGGGTTGGTTGGAGAAGTATGAATTATTAGAAGGCGAAAACCCTCCTATCGGTCTCATACTGTGTACAGGTAAAAATCCTGAACATATTGAGCTTATGCAACTGCATAAAAGCAACATCAAGGTGGTTGATTATTTCACCGTATTGCCCTCAAAAGAAATAATATTGGAAAAATTGCACAGAGCTATTGCTATTGCGCACAATCGCTTATCTGAAGATAGCAGGAAAAATTAAAGTGAAATCTGCTGTTTACTTCCCGCCGCGACCAGATTTTTTTCTTCAAATTGGAGAAAAGGCAACTCACAAGAAATTCTTAACAGTTCGTCAGGAAGGTTCGCGTCAGGTTAAGCGAGAGCTGGATTATTACAATCTCGACATGATAATTTCAGTCGGTTATCGCGTAAAAAGCCGCATCGCCACGCGTTTTCGTATTTGGGCTACTCAAAGGCTAAAAGAATACATTGTCAAAAGTTTCGTGCTGGATGATGAACGTTTCAAACAGGCCGGCGGCGGTGGCTATTTCGAAGAGCTGCTGGCTCGTATCAGAGATATTCGATCTTCCGAAAAAGTTTTCTGGCGCAAAGTCCTCGATATTTATGCAACCAGCGTAGATTACGATCCTCGCTCCGAAGTCTCCCGAGAATTTTTCAAAGTCATCCAAAATAAAATGCACTGGGCAGTTCACGGGCAGACAGCAGCAGAAATTATTTACAATAGGGCAGATGCTTCCCAGCCCAATATGGGTATGAACAATTGGGTTGGTCCTGTTATTCGCAAAAGCGAATCTGAAATTGCCAAAAACTATCTTTCCGAAGAAGAGTTGAACATGTTGAACCGAATTGTTACGTTATATCTGGAATTTGCCGAAATCCAAGCTCTCAATCGCATTGCTATGAGCATGCAGGATTGGATCGATAAACTGGATGATTTTCTCAAATTATCGGGTAAACAGGTTTTAGATCATGCTGGCAAAATAACTCACGATTCAGCTTTGCAGAAAGCGGTGAGACGGTGACAAATTTTCACCAACTAAAACAGCAATGGTTTAAGTAAATTGATTATATAAAACCATTTTGGGGTTGAGAATATGGAAAATGAAAGATCGTTAGTCGTTTTTGAAAATCACAAAATCCGCCGATTCTTCGATGAGAAGAAGGAAACCTGGTATTTTTCGGTTATTGATGTGGTCTCTGCGCTTACTGATAGCGTCAATCCTCGTGATTACTGGTATAAGATGAAGATTCGAGTGCAAACCTATGATGGTATTGAACTGTCGACAATTTGTCGACAGTTGAGATTAAAATCGCCAGACGGGAAACTGCGGCAAACGGATTGTTCAGATGTTCAGGGTCTTTTAAGGATTATTCAATCAATACCCTCACCCAAAGCAGAACCGTTTAAACAGTGGCTGGCAAAAGTTGGTTATGAACGCATTCAGGATATGAGTGACCCAGCCCTTTCTCTTAACCGTGCCCGGGAATATTGGAAACAGCATGGTCGCAGCGAAAAATGGATTCAGCAGCGCATGATGGGACAGGAAACCCGCAACAAACTAACAGACTACTGGAAAGATCATGAAATAAAAGGGCAGGATGAATATGCCATTTTGACAAACATTATTCATCAGGAATGGAGCGACATTTCTGTTAAACAGCATAAGCAGATCAAGAATCTTAAAACCCAGAATCTGCGCGATCACATGAATGAAGCGGAATTGATTTTCACTGCCCTGGCTGAGTTATCAACCAGGCAGATTGCAGAAAGCGTCGATGCTACCGGTCTGGATGAAAATGCCCTTGCTGGAAAAATCTGATGAAAGCTGAAAGTTTTTTCCCATCCCGTCCCGATTCAATTCCGCAAATCTATGCTTACGAAGATACCAATCCGCAATATGCCGGTCTTTTGAAAATCGGTTATACCACCAGGGATGTGCGCCAAAGGGTTGCTCAACAATATCCCACTCTTCGTCCAGGCGAATTGCCTTACAAAATTCTGCTGGAAGAATCTGCCATGCGCAATGACGGCACTTCTTTTTCCGATCACGAGATTCACCGCTGTCTGCGAAAAATGGGTGTTCACAATCCCGAAGGCGAGTGGTTTGCCTGTACCGTTAATAAAGTGAAGGAAGCGATCAATTCCGTGCGGAAACGCGAGGAAGTCGAAGCTAACCGCAACTTGGCATTTATGATGCGACCGGAACAAATAGCAGCAGTGGAGAAAACAGCAGAATATTTTAGCAACTCTCGAAATGAAGAACCTAATAAAACTCCGCATTTTCTGTGGAATGCCAAGATGCGCTTTGGCAAAACCTTTGCTGCCTATCAACTGGTTAAGAAAATGAACTGGCAAAAAGTGTTGGTTCTCACCTTCAAACCGGCTGTGGAACATGCCTGGGAAGACGATTTGAAACAACATGTAGATTTTGCGGGCTGGCAGTTTATTTCGCCCAAAGGTCTAAGTTATAAAGATGCAGATCATGATAAGCCTTTCGTTTGTTTCGGCTCTTTTCAGGATTATCTGGGAAAAACAAAATCCAGCGGCATCAAACCAAAAAACGAATGGGTACACGTAATCAACTGGGATTGTGTGATCTTAGATGAATATCATTTCGGTTCCTGGCGAGAGAGAGCCAAAGAGTTATTTTTGAATGAAGATGATAAAAAGGTATTTGAAGAGAATAACACTATTTACAAAGAAGCAGGTTTTGAAGATATTGATTTTGACGAAGATATTATGCCGATCACGACGAATCATTATTTGTATCTTTCCGGAACTCCTTTTCGTGCTATTGCTTCTGGTGAATTCATCGAAGATCAGATTTTCAATTGGACCTATTCCGATGAACAGAAAGCTAAAGCAGAATGGCAGGCAGAAAATAATCCTTATGCCTGTTTGCCGCGTATGGTTTTGATGACTTATCAATTACCTGAAGCAATTCGTGATATTGCTCAGCAGGGTGAATTCGATGAATTTGATTTGAATGAGTTCTTCTCCGCCGAAGGCAAAGGAAAAGACGCAAAATTCAAATATGAAGAAGAAGTTCAAAAATGGTTGAACCTGATCCGTGGCGCATTTCAAGCAACCACGATCGACAACTTGAAAATGGGTGCTAAAAGACCTCCATTCCCCTTTTCCGACGTTCGACTTTTGGGAATTCTTTCTCATACTTTCTGGTTTCTGCCCAGCGTTGCTTCCTGCCATGCTATGCACAATTTGATGCAGCAAAAGCAAAATGCCTTTTATCAATCATACGAAATCATCGTAGCAGCAGGAACAAGAGCGGGAATCGGAGCTGCTGCCCTGCCGCCTGTACTGAAGAAAATGGAAGATCCGCTCAAATCCAGAACGATTACCCTTTCCTGTGGTAAACTGACAACCGGAGTAACGGTTCGTCCCTGGACGGGAATCTTCATGCTGCGCAATTCTTCCAGTCCTGAAACCTATTTTCAGGCTGCCTTTCGCGTGCAATCTCCCTGGACGGTGAAAAATCCTGATAGCCTTCATCCAAATGAAGAACAGATCATTAAAGAAGAATGCTATATTTTCGATTTTGCTCCGAATCGCGCTCTCAGGCAAATTGCCGATTACAGTTGCCGTTTGAATATGGATGAAACCAATCCCGAAAAGAAGGTTGATGAGTTTATTAAATTCTTGCCGGTATTAGCTTATGACGGCAGTTCGATGAAGCAGATCGATGCAGCAGGAGTTCTGGATATTGCCATGAGTGGCACTTCTGCCACGCTACTGGCTCGCCGCTGGGAAAGCGCTCTTCTGGTGAATGTGGATAATGCAACTTTGAAAAGATTAATGGATAATGAAGCAGCAATACGGGCTTTAATGAATATCGAAGGTTTTCGTTCTCTCAATCAGGACATCGAAACGATCATCAATAAATCAGAAGCTGTGAAAAAAGCTCGTAAAGAAAAGAATGATGAAGAGTTTTCCAAGAAAGAAAAAAAACAACTGAGCGAAGAAGAGAAAGAATACAAAACTCTGCGTAAAAAGATTCAGGAAAAGCTAATCAAATTTGCCACGCGCATTCCGCTTTTCATGTATCTCACAGATTATCGGGAACGAACCTTGAAAGATGTAATCACTGAAATTGAACCGGGTCTTTTTAAAAAAGTTACGGGTTTAACGGTGAATGATTTTGAACTGTTAGTCAGCCTGAATGTTTTCAACAGCGCTTTGATGAATGACGCTGTTTACAAATTCAAGCGCTATGAAGATGCCAGCCTTGTTTATGTAGGTATTAATAAACATGAAGGTGAAGATATTGGGCTTTGGAATACGGTTTTAAAACCCAACGAATTATCTTCAGCCTTCGAAAATAAATCTCATTACGATTGATATTTTCATTAATAATCAAATATTCTGTAATCAGAAAGTTTAGCTGATTCCTGATTTGTGATTTCATTATTGTTCACGTTCCACCCCTTTCTGAAAATAGATGATTAATATATTTTTGAATTTGGCAGATTCTTATTTTCTGATATGCTATCTAAAAGAGGTTATTATGTTTTTGTGGATTGTCTATTTTATCGCAATATTATTTCTATTGATTGGGATACCCTATTGGTTTATTTTCAGAAAATTCAAAGTAAAAAAATTACATCCTAATCCGAAATGGTTTAATGATATTTTTCAAACAAAGCGGTAGCATATTTTTTGGTAGCCCAGCGTGAAGAGATGATGATTAAAGCATAGATAGCTGCCCCCCGATCCACATACGCCTTGCTCGTTGAGGATCAGCTCCAGAAAATTTCAGACTCCCTGCAGATCAGGTGCTGACTGCTTGATCTCAATCTTACTCATTGACAACCTATTAAGGTAATAATTTCTTAAATCTATAAATGATCATAGAGGTTCCTTTGGTATTGGAAACAAAACGACTATTTATCAAGAAAGCAACATGGGCTGATGTAGATCATTATCTACAACTGTGGAACAATCCCGATGTGATGAAAATGGTCGGATTTCCAGATGGACTGAAAATATCTGGCGCAGAGATCAGAAAGCAGATCGAAAATCATTCAGATCACGAATTAGATCAAACCCTGGTGGTTGTGGAAAAAGCCAGAAGATTACGAATTGGTGAGTGCAAACTGGGGAAACCGGATGCAGATAAAACCTCATTTCCTGATCTGAAATTGCTGCCGGAATATTGGGGAAAGGGATACGGCAAGGAAATTTTTAACGCTCTTTGCCAGTATCTCTTCAGTAAAACAGCAACGAAAATAGTACAAACATCGCCTAATGTTAAAAATATTGCTTCTGAAAAACTGGCAAAAGCTTCAGGTGGAAAAAAGACTGGAACAGGAGTGTATCATTTTCCTGTAAATAAGCAATCTTTCACAAAAGATGTTCAATTTAATATCTATCAGATCCGGAAAAAAGACTGGTTGCGGAAAAACCTGCAGATCAAAGAGCTAAAAGACAGTGAAACTAAGCAAAAAATCTGTTCCGATGTCATACTGAATTTACCGCAATGGTTTGGAATTGCTGCCGCAAACAAAAATTATATAAATGGTGTTGCAAATACCTTATTTCTGACAGCTTACATGTACGGAGAACCGGTTGGATTCTATTCTGTTATTTCCCATTTTCCGGAAACCAGCGAAATATATGTCTGCGGTATACTGGAAGAATTTCAGCGCCTGGGGATTGGAAAAACAATGCAGTTTCAACTGGAAAAGATCCTGAGAAAAACTAAGGTTAAATATCTAACAGTAAAGACATTAAGCTCAAAGCATCCTGATAAGAATTATGCAGGCACCAGAAAATTCTATCAGGCTCAGGATTTTTTACCTTTGGAAGAATTCTCCGACCTGTGGGGAGTAAATAATCCCTGTCTGTTTTTGGTAAAGAGTCTGGAGAAATTTAACAACTGACAATTCTTCTAGGAATGATTTCAGAGGCAAATTAACCACAGAGCGCACGGAGAACACAGAGAAAAGGACACAATTCTCTTAAGGATAATATTTACCTTACCCAATACAATCAAAAAGGCAGATCCTATAATCTTATAATTTTTTTAATTTGACATGAGATCAAAACGGATTAGTTTAGTTAGTGAACATTAACTTTTAAGAGAGGTTTAAATGGCATTAAGCGAAAGACAAAGCCAGATAGTGGAAGCTGCTATCAATATTATAGCAGAACAGGGTATTCAAAATTTAACTACCAAAAGACTCGCTGCAGATTTACAAGTTACAGAACCTGCACTCTACAGGCATTTCAAGAATAAGCAAGACATTTTAAAACACATTATAGGCTATTTCCAAGATACAATGTCACCAGTTATGAATAAGCTGAATTCAACAGGTTCAGCACCAGATAAGATCATCAATTTCATCAAAGATCATTTCAGTTTGTTGGAAACAAAGCCCTCACTGGCCAAAATAATTTTTGTTGAACCCATCTTTCATAACGATTTTCAGTTAAAGAATACTATTCTGACAATGATGACCAATTCCCAGGAAAAAATTCATAAAGTGATTCAACAAGGAATTGATCAAAATAAGTTTCGTTCCGATATAAGTGCTGTTAACCTTACCAGAATAATTATTGGCTCAATGAAATTGATTGTTACTCAATGGAGTATGTCCGGAATGATGTTCAATCTGAGCTCGGAAGGTGTAAAATTAGCGGAAGATATAAGAATATTAATTCAAAAATAATATCAAACTTAAGTTAGTAATAACTAATGCGGGAGAGAAAATGGAAAAATTTTTGTGGAAGTTACAAAAAAAGCCACTCATTATTATTTTAATCATCCTGGCGATAACGGTTTACTTTTTTTTGAACATGATCAAAAACAGCCAGATGGAAACTGATCTTGACGAATACATGCCACAGTCACATCCGGCTTTCATCTATAGCAACGAAGCAGAAGATATCTTTGATATTAAGGACGGTATCATTATCGCTGTGGAAAATGAGCAGGGTATTTATAACGAAAGTACGCTGCAAAAGATCAAAGATATTACCATTCAATTGGGAAAACTTAAAGAGATCAATAAAAATGATGTAGTTTCCCTTTACACAGCAGACAACATAGTTGGTACGGAAGAAGGGTTGGATGTTACTTCTTTTTACAGATCAGTTCCCGTTACAGAAACAGAATTGCAGTCATTGCAGCAGGCTGTTCGCAGTAATGAAATGATTTTCAGCAGGATGGTGTCAGAGGATGAGACGGTTGCGATCATCATTTCGGAAATTGAGGATGATGTTTTCAGCCAGGAATTTTATCAGCAGATACTGCAATTAGCCAATGATTTCGAAGGCCCGGAAAAACTTCATGTTGCCGGAGTGCCCATTGTAGAAGGAACAATGGCTTATCTGGGACCAAAAGATATGAAGAAGATGGTACCGATAGTTATTCTGGTTATCATAATCGTGCTTCTTGCGGTGCTTAAAAGTTTTAAATATTCTCTTTCTGTCATGCTGGTTGTTTTGTTTAGTGTAGTTTGGACTTTTGGATTGATGGCGGTATTGAAAATCCCGATTTATGCTGTTTCCACTATGATTCCGGTGATGTTAATTGCCATTGGAGTGGCGGATGGCATCCATCTTTACAGTCATTTAGAGCTTTATCTGAAGAATAACCGCAATATTGATCGTCGGGAAGCAGTAAAAAACATGCTGCAGCAGATGTGGAAACCAGTCGTTATGACTTCTGTAACAACAGCTATCGGATTTATTTCTTTGATCACTTCACAGGTTTATCCCATAAAATATTTTGGATTATTTACAGCGTTTGGCGTGCTAGGTGCCATGGTATTTTCACTGGTTTTAATCCCAGCCTTCACCCTGCTGTTTGGCTATACTAAGCGTAAAAATGCTAAGTCTGAAACGGATAACAAACAATCAATCGCTCATTCATTTGCTCATCTAGTCGTAAAATACAAATATTTTACAGTTATTCTTACTATAGTTGTCATAGCCTTTTCACTATATGGCATTACCAAAGTATGGATTAATTCCAGTTTTCTGGATAAATTTGAGAAGGACAGCGAAATCGTACTTACCGACACCTTTATCAACCAGCATTTTGGCGGCACCAGTACGCTTAATGTGATATTGGAAGCAGATGAAGCAGACGCTTTTAAATCTCCAGCTGTTTTGCAGCAAATGGATAGACTTCAAACAACTGTAAAAAGGGAAATGGAAATTGTGGGAAACTCCTTTTCTCTTGCTGATTATCTGAAACGCATGAATAAAGTGATGCATGCTGATAGCGAGGAATACAATAAAATTGCTGAATCAGCTGAAATGAATGCTCAATATCTGTTGCTGTACGAAATGAGCGGTGATCCCGAAAATTTATGGAAAGTAGTGGATTACAACTATCAAACAGCTAATTTAACACTTCAGCTGAAGAGCGATAATTCTAAAGCTATTAACAGCGTTATAGATGCAGTTGAAAAATTTCGTTCAGATTTTGCCAAAGAGGGTGTTTCTCTTAATTATGCCGGATCGGGTTATAAAGCACTGGTTTTCACAGATCTGATCCTGCAGGGTCAGATAAAAAGTCTGATCCTCTCTTTGTTCATCATAATCATCCTGCTGGCTCTGATGTTTAAAAAATTACTGGCCGGGCTGATCGGAGCAGTTCCCATAACAATAACTGCTCTTATTGGTTTTGGCGTTATGGGCTTATTCAATATTCCGCTTAGTACAACTACTGCGCTTATTTCCAGTATTGCTATCGGTATCGGCATTGATTATGCCGTTCATTTTATAGAACGTTATAAGATTTATGCTTTGCATACTAAAGATAAAAACCAGACAATTCAGCAAACCATGCATCATTCCGGCAGAGCAATCATTTTTAACGCTATGGTGGTGATTGCCGGATTTCTGGTATTGCTATTTTCGGTTTTTCCGCCCAACCGCAGTCTGGGAGCACTTGTATCTTTAAATATGTTTACCAGTTTTCTGGGAACCGTAACGATTATGTTCCTGCTTCTTTATAAGAGTGATCTATTTTTTAAGAAAAGCAGAAA
>LKUH01000389.1 GCA_001412425.1 Candidatus Cloacimonas sp. SDB | reverse complement strand
ATAATGCCGCAATCGCGGCTAACCCAAAAGAAAATTCAAATCTCCACCAGATATACAGTATAATTCCCAGCAAAGCCCAGAAAATGGCCAGAATTGCTTTACCTTTAAGTTCTTCACCGATTTTTGGTCCGACCTCTTCCTGAAGTCTTACCAGTTTATCGGGATTAACGTTATCAGGAAATCTTGCTTTAATTACTTCGATGATCTGATCACCGATCTTTGATCCTGCTTCATTAAGAGTTTTTGTCTTAATTAGAATCAGATCTTTCCCTTCTTTACCTTTAATATCCTGGATTTCAGCGCCGACAATACCTGCTTCGATCAGTACATCCCGGATTAATTGAATATCAATATGGCTGCCATTTTCGTTGACCGGTGATAAATCCAGCTCCATTGCAAGTCCTCCGGTAAAATCTATTCCATATTTAGGACCCCCGTTGATGACAAGAGATATTAAACCAGCCAAGATCAAAATCGCTGAGATAATGAAAGCAATTTTCCGTATTCCTATAAAATCAATTTTTGTTTGTCCAAAAAATCTCATGTATCCCCCTATATACTCAGCTTGGCTCTATTGATATTTGTAATAAAACCATCAAAGATAGCTTTTACCAATACTATAGATGCAAACATTGAACCGACGATACCAATCGAAAGAGTTACAGCAAATCCCTTTATAGGTCCTGTACCGAACTGATAAAGTACTAAGGCTGTAATAAGAGTTGTGATATTGGCATCCAGGATCGTTACCAGTGCTCTACTGAAACCGGTGTCAACTGCTGTTCGGTTTGTTTTTCCCTGTTTCAGGTTTTCTCTTATCCTTTCAAAAATAATCACATTAGCATCTACAGACATACCGATTGTAAGAATTATACCGGCAATACCCGGCATGGTTAAGGTTCCTTCCAGCATAGTTAGTACTGCAATAATGAATCCCAGATTGACAATTACAGCAAAATCAGCCACCAGACCTGATAAACCATAGTAGATGATCATAAATATAACTACAATTATCATACCGATAAGGGCCGCCATTATGCCGGCTTTAATACTATCAGAACCCAGAGTAGGACCTACTGTCCTTTCTTCAATTATATTAACTGGAGCGGGAAGATTACCAGCATTAAGTACTATAACCAGGTCGTTACTTTCTTCAATTGTGAAGGAACCTGTAATTCTGGCTTCGCCACTGGGAATTTTATCTTCAATAGTAGGTGCGACATAAACAACATTATCCAGAACTACAGCCAAGCGTTTCTTAATATTTTCTCCGGTAATATTGGCAAATTTCTTAGCACCGGATTTATTGAATTTCAAAGCGATGTAAGGTTTACCGGAAGTTTTAGGATCATAGCCCTGCCCTATTCTAACACTTGCACTTTCCAGGTAATTACCAGACAGTTCTGCTCTTTCCAGTAAAACATATAAAGGACGGGGACCATAGATATCGTTTTTATTTTCTTTTCCAACGGCGAGTTGTAATCCGGCCGGAATTTGAGCGAGAAATTCAGGATCTTTAAGCAGTGTCTTAAAGACAGCCAGATTCTCATATTCGACGATATTGGGATAGCCATCGGAAGTTGAAGTAAGTTTGGTAAATATTTGGTGACTTTCATCTTCATTTTCTTCTTCATCTTCGTCAGATTCAAGAATATCTAAAGCTTCTTCAGTTTCAATATCCATAAATTTCTGCAAATAATCATATTTTTCGATATTCTCATCGAGATAAGCATTCAGTTTATCATAAAGTTCCTGTATCTGTTCACCTTCGGCGAGAAGTTTAAATTCGAGTAATGCTGTTTTGCCAATGAGTTCTTTTGCTCTGCCTGGATCCTGCAATCCTGGCAACTGAACAGCTATTCTGTTAGAAGTGCCCACTCTCTGGATGGAAGGTTCAGCAACTCCGAACTGGTCTATTCTGTTCCTGATAATTTGTAAGGCTGTTTTAACCGCATCTTCTTTTTCTTTTTCAGAAATCTGTATATCTGTAAAATCAACTTCCAGTTGTATTTGAGAACCACCCTGCAGATCCAGACCAAGTTTCAATCTCTTGGAAGTCCAGAAGGAAGGAAGATTATCAACTACAAGCGGGAGGAAATAATACAAAGTTATCAGAAGAACTGCAGCAATAATCAACCCGCGTAATTTGCTTTTTTTCATCCGTTTGGCTCCTTATATGATCTTTGTGTATTATTTAATAAAATAAAATTCAAAAAGTTATTTATGCATTTCCCAGTCAAGCATTTTGTCCTATGTTTTTAAAACCTATATCTTTTTCTTCCTGTTTACCGGGCATTTTAATTTCGCCATTCTTTTTTTCAAAATTTTCGATATTTTTACCCAGTATTTGCAGAAGCTGTTTGGCATGTTGGGGTGTTGTTAGGATTCTGCTGTAAATCTTAGCATTGGGTAATCCCGGTAATATCCTGCCAAAATCTATTACAAATTCCGAAGGAGAATTATTTATCATAAAAAAATTAGCATAAACACCTTCCCCGACTGTCTCATCAATCTTAACATTAATTCTTTTTTTGTTTTCTGTAGCCACAATGTGCTCCTTTATTTTTAGGTTTTTAGAAATCGTTTTTATTCTATCATGTTTTTTACTTTTAGAATTTTTCCCTTTTTTCCAGATCATTATTTATTTTTTTTTTAACAGAGCTTTTAAAACACAATCAGGTATTAGATCTTTGGCATTTCCGCCCAAAGCTACCACCTGTCTGATTAAAGATGAGCTCAGATAGAGATACTTCAGATCGGGGACAAAGAATATTGTAGAAATTTTACTATTTAATTTTTCATTTATCAGAGAAAGTGATAGTTCATACTCAAAATCCGAGATTGCCCTTAAGCCCCTTATCATGGTTTCCGCCTTCATTTCAACTGCAAAATCAACCACTAAACCGTCGAATTTAACAACTTTAATTCCCGCAATATCTTTGGTTGCTTCCCTGCACAAATCAAGTCTTTCAGAAGTTGAGAATGTAGTTTCTTTATCTGTTTTTTCTGCAACCGCCAATATAACCTGATCAAAAATCTTGGTGGCTTTAATTAAAACATCTATATGCCCATTAGTAATAGGATCGAATGTTCCGGGATAAATAGCAGTTTTCATTTTAGCCCCTTTTTATAATTGCTGCAACCAGATCATCGATCTCTTTGGGTATATCTACAGACAGATTTTCATAACCTTTTTCTGTAACCAGAATATCATCTTCAATTCTGACGCCAATATTTTCGTCCGGAATATAAATTCCCGGTTCAACCGTAATCACATTACCAGGTTCCAGAACCGAAACCCTGGAGCCTACATCATGAGTATCCATGCCAAGATGATGAGAAACACTGTGCATGTAATATTTTCTATATTCACTCTTATCTGAGATCAATTTCAATTTAAACAAAGATGCGGTAATCATTTCAACCGTTGCTTCATTCAAAGCAGTTAAGCTGATCCCCGGTTTAACTTTTTCGATGATCGCTTTATTTATTTTCAGAACTTCTTCATATACTTCAGCCTGCCGATCAGTAAATTTTCCTGCAACCGGAAAAGTTCTGCTTATATCGGCATTATAATTTTTATGCAGTGCTCCCACATCTAAAAGGATCAGATCATTTTTACCGATCCTGCAGTTATTATCTATGTAATGCAGTGTAGCAGCATTTTTGCCGGATGCGATAATGGGTTTAAAGCCAAGATGCATATCACCCCGACGCATAATTTCATAATTCAGTAAAGCTTCCAGTTCATATTCCATCATGCCTGGTTCAGCATTTTTCAATATGGAGATTATACCTTCACGAGTGTGTTCGATAGCTTTTTTTATACAATTGATCTCATATTTATCCTTAATATTTCTTAAAGGTATTATCAGATCTGAGATGTCTTGCAGAATAATATAGGGAAATTTCTGTTTAATTTCTGCACTGAGTTTATGCTGTTTTTTTAGATCCGAATCAAGAGACTGAACCTTAATGTTCAAATAGCATTTTTTTGTTGCCTGTAAAGTTCTGGATAAATTCCATTTAAATTCATCCAGATGATGAACCTGATCGATTGCGCTTATTTCTGCAGCCTCTTTTGGGGAAAGTTTTGCTCCTTCCCAGACAACCATTTCCGGAATTCCCCGATCGATGAAGAGGGAAAAATTTACTTTATCCTGATTTTTTTCTGCAACAAAAACAGCATCGGGAATTTCCAGATCCGTAAAATAGAGAAAGTTGTTATCCTGCAGGAAATATCTGGGATAAGCCGGAGCTGACTGGGCAAAAATAATCACAACTTCATTATTCTGAAGCTGATTGCCCAGATCATTTCTTCTTTTTTGTAAAATTTTTTTGTCCATAATTTAGGCTCCAATTATTAAATTTCCATAACATCCGTCAAAACCGGGTGGATCAAAAGTGAATCTACCTGCTTTAACCGCTGAAATACAGTTGATAGTTTTAGGGTCTATCCTTTTGTCAAGTAGTTCCTCAACTCGATCCGATCTCCAGAGAGCTATTTCTGAGGGAAATATTTCCATTATAGAACTGAAGATATTCTTTACCCTGGAAGAATTAACGGATTTTATATTTTGAGAAAAAGCAATTACCTCAATCAGGGGAATGAGATGCATAAATTTTCTGGAAACAGGTTTAATCTTATCATCTGTCAATTGCATACACCTTTCTTTAACACCCAGATTCATTTTCCTGCCACATTCGGGGCAGAGAAGATCTGCCGGTGTATTTTCATTATACAAAACTGCGATTTTATGATCCTTCCTATTACTTCTGTGACCTGTAAGGTAGAACCTTCCTTCTGCCGGATTGAATTCAGCAGTCATTTCTACCTGATTATTTCTGAGAGCGGAGATAATTTCCGGATAAGTAATTTCTTTTACATTTAGCACTGTGAATTCTCTACCAATCCTATTGAGGGCAGAGCTATGGCAGTCGCTGTTGGAAATAAAAGTTAATTCAGTAAGTTCAGGAATCTTTTCCAGCATTTGCGGATCTGCACTTAATCCGGTTTCAATCGAAGAGATCTCGCTCAGAAAACTGCCATAAAATTCTTGCATGGAGGTAAGATTATTTCTACTTCCCAAAATACCTTCAGGAGTCATTACATGCGCCGGAATTATTTCCGTCAGGGGATCTATCCGTTTAATCTCCCATAGCTGTTCTTCCAGAAATCCGCGTTCTTTACTGGTTATAAAAGGTCTGCCGATCGTATTTTTCATATTCCATTTCCGCATAAGTTGATCCATTTTTGCAATACTGCGGAAATCCGGAAAGAGAATGAGATGGTGAGCTATAATTTTAGTTTTATGCTCAGGCAATCCAGTTGAAAATATCACTTCGGTCTGCAACAGGAACTTTGCTTCATCCTTCGCCAGGGAGAAAAGCCCTTCAGCCGATTCCCGTAGCTGAGCCTGTAGTTCTTTGGTTCTTTGCGGTAGAAGGCAGTCTCCGGTACCAAAAACATCAATCCCTTTTAGCTGCATGGCAGCGGCAATGGAGCTAAGTTCTATCTGTCCGACTCCGCCGGCATATCCTGAATGAGAATGAAGATCTACAGTTAAATGCATTAAATTCAACCGGGATTAAGAATTAAGATTAGATATTCTAAATTGTGCTTCTTTTCCCCATTGGCTGTTTTTCCCATATTTCTGAATTATCCGTTCATATATTCTGACAGCTTTATCTTTTTCACCAGCTTTAGTATAGGCTTCTCCTGCTTTCAGTTCCGAAGTGGCAGACCAATGAACAAATTCAGAATAATTATAGCTTACCTTAAGGAATTCTGTTATTGCTTTTTCGTAATCTGCCATATTGAACCAGGCCTCTCCGATCCAATATTGAGCCTCAGCAGCAAGTTCTCGGTCATTAAGCAGAGGAATGGATTCCTCAAACATTTCTAAGGCATCGGGGTAACGTTTATCCCGGAAATGACAGAAAGCAATATCAAATAATGTATTACCTTCCAATTCACTGTCACCCCAGCGTTCCAGGATTATTTCATAGGCAGCAACAGCTTTCTGCCAGGCTTCGATAGTTTTGCAGACATAAGCAAAATTAGTTGCAGCATCCAGGGCAAGTGTACCTGTAGTATCATTCTCGATAACATCATAATAATATTTTAAAGCCTGCTCATAATTCTCCCGGGAGAAATTCAATGTGCCCAGTTTCATATTAGCCTGATTGATCAGATCCTGCAGGTCAGATTCCAGCACTACCAGGAAATCAGCCTCAGCCTCTGCTATTTTATTCAGTTTAATCCGGCTGACTCCGCGCCAGAAATAAGCTCTGTATCTCAGATCATGATCACTTACAGTTGATTTAATAAGTTTCCCGAAAATATTCTCGGCTTTTTTCTCATCCATATCGAGATAATATATTCCTTCGTTGAGTTGAATGAGATCCTCAGCTTTCTGATCCAGAACATCCTTGAATCTTTTAGCCAAAGCTTCAGCTTTGGGTCTGTTACCGATCCGGTACAAAGAAATTATATTTTCCAAAATAGTTCTTTTAAGATCCTCGTCAGCAGTATAATCCTCATCCAGTGCATCTACAATAATCTTATAGTTTTCGGCACATTCCAGATAAAGTTCCTGTTCAAAAGCGATCCTACCGAGCATTTTATGATATTTTAAATTATCGGCATTACGGTCTTTAAGAAGATTGAATGAGTACTTAGCCATTTCCACATCACCGGTTTCATATTGGAGAAAAGCCAGCTGTTCCAGCGTTTTTTCATCCTTTTCGACAACCTGCATTATAGCTTCTTTCGCTCTCAGTTTATCATCAATTTTAAGATAGATCTCAGACAATTTCAAGTAGTAAGAATCATCTCTGTTTTCTGGTTTCAGATATGCATAATATTTTGCTGCTTCACTGAACTCCTCTTTGTCCATAAGCAGGTCTACCAGATACTCTACAGCAGTATTAAAATTATTGAAAGAGTCACTGTTATTAACCAGGAATCTAAGTTTTTCTACAGCCTGTTCACTCTCTCCCGTCTGATCCAGGGTAACGGCGTAATGAAAGATTACATCGGGATATTCAAGATCGATAAAGTCAGCTGCCTGATCATAGTTTTCTCTTGCTTTATAATCGTCATCTTTAGTGTAATAATATTCTGCCAGCCAAATTTTATTGCGGAAAAATTCCATTTGATCGATTTTTTCGTTAAGTTTCAGAAGAGTGATATATGTTGCCATATTTGTTTCAGCATCAATCTCCCGATAATAGTCAATGATCATGATCAGAAATTCATCAGCGGCTTGTGATTCCGGATATTTCTTTACAAAATTTTCCAGATCAGGCACATATTTTTCTTCATCCTCAGAATTTAAGATCCTATACTTTAAATTTATTTCCGCTATTTCTTCCGCATATAGAGCAGGATCAAGCCGGGAAACCAGTTCGAGGGTTTTACTGGAGTATTGTCGAAACAGTTTTTCATTGTCTTGTTCAGCATATTTTTCAGCCAGATTAAGATTGATAAGAGCTTTAAGATATATTTCCTGGCCATTGGAAGGAACACTTAAAAGCTCGTCACTTAATTGAAAATTTTTCAGGTCGGAACTGAGGATGTTGACCAGATGATATTTAAGTTCCTGTTTGTTTTCATCATTCAAAAAAGCGAAAACTGCTATCAGAAAATTCTCTAAAGCTGCATCCTTATCTTGAAGTTTAAACTTTTTCAAATGGGAATATTTCTGTTGAATTTCGT
Organism: Candidatus Cloacimonas sp. SDB; assembly: GCA_001412425.1. Taxonomy (GTDB): domain Bacteria; phylum Cloacimonadota; class Cloacimonadia; order Cloacimonadales; family TCS61; genus SDB. Next base: position 2,467 of record LKUH01000389.1, on the reverse strand, counting down.
AGCGTAGATTCTTATCTGCGATTTCAGAATAATCAATACTGGCAAGGGCAGCTACAGCTTCATCGTAGTTTCCCAGTTTCTCGTAGCAGAGGGCTTTATTGTACAGGGCTTTATCACGCATTCTGGAGGAATAGTTACCAAAAATAATCTGATCATAATAATAAATAGCTTTGGTATAATTGGAAAGATTTCCCCTGTAAATATTCCCGATTTTCAGCCAGAGCTCATCAGCAACAGCAGATTCCGAATTAATCAATTCTTGATACAGTTTTACCGCTTCAATCCAGCGACCGCCCCTTTCCATTATCTTTGCCTCCAGATAGCCTGCCTGGTAAATTATTTCCTGTTTATTACTGATTTCTTTTACTTTCTTTAACAGGTTGGAAGCTACTGTGTGCTGATTCAAAGCAAGATATGCCTGGGCTTGGTAAAGCAGATACTCATCGTAAAGAAGACTGTTCTCGATCATTTTAGGATTTTCCGGAGGTGTAATGACGGACTGATAATCTCCTGTCTGCAAATAGGCTTGATTCAGCTTCACGAGGAATTGATCCTGTTTTTCGGAATGGTTGAATTTATTGCTGAGAAGGGTCAATTGTTCAACTGCTTTCGCGAATTCAGCTGTTTTAAGGAAAATATCCGCTAATTTTAATCTAAAGGTTTCTTCATAATTTCTGGGGAGGGAATTTTCCAGGGAATCAGCTAATTTCCTTTCTGCTTCTTGAGGCCGGTTTTCTTTGATCAGCAAATCAGTTTCGATTAAAATAGCTTCCCATCTAGCGTTATGAGCGGGATATTCGGAATATATTCTGGCAATGAGATCTTTTGCTTCCTGCAGGGAATTGAGCTTAAGATATGATCTGGTCATTAACAGAAGAAGCTCAGGTAAATTGCGATTATCCGCATAATCTTTCTGAAGTTGCTTTCCCTTTTCAACAACCAGATTGTATTTCCCCTGTTGATAATAAGAACTCAGGTACAGATCCAGAGAATTTCTGGTGTACTCCGAAAGAGGATAATTCTGCAGATTATAATCAAAATATGAGACAGCTGCTTCATATTCAGACTGGTTATAATTCACCAAAGCCAGCGCGTGATAGATCTGGTCTTTAAATGAATTTTGCGGGTAACCGCTCAGGAGTCGGTTATAATTATTTTCAGCCAGATCATATTTTTGCTGTTTTCTGTAACTTTCCGCAATGAAGAAAATTGACCTTTCAGCTTCCTGAGAAGTAGGATATAATTTCACAATTATTTCGAATTCATTTATTGCTTCTTCATAAAGACCATCTTCAAATAATTCTCGGGCAAAATTAAAATCCGCCTGCAGCCCGAAAAATATAATCAGTAAAATCAATACTATGAACTTTCTCATTTTTCCTCCGTCCTTAACGCCATAGTTGAAAATAAGATGTCGGTGTCAACTTTGATTTCGGTAGAATAGAGTTAGGGAATGTTTCCATTTATTCATTTTTTCTTGACTCCAGAATCCTGCTGAATAATGGAAGATGAAATATTTGTTTCAGAGGATTTTACCTTGATAATTATTTTGTTGATCCTGACAGGTTTTGCTGCCGGATTTATTAACACTCTGGCAGGAGGTGGTTCAATTCTATCTTTACCTGTACTTATTTTGGCAGGTATTCCATCTCCAATCGCCAACGCTACCAACCGGGTAGCAATTCTGCTGCAGAATATTATCGGGACCAACAGATTTTATGAACATAACAAGCTTGAGATCGGTCCAGTAATCCATATTACAATTGCAGCAATAATTGGATCTATTGCAGGATCTTTACTGGCGTCGCATATCAGGTCAGCTGATTTTGATGTTATTCTGGGAATTATCTTAATTTTTATATTAATTCTGATGTTGAGACCCAGAAAACAGTTAAGAGCAGATTTTAAGAAAATACCCTCCTGGCTGGAATTTTTGATTTTTCTGTTCGTTGGTTTTTATGGCGGTTTTATTCAGGTCGGAATTGGCTTCATTCTGCTGGCGACTCTGAATCTGGTGGAAAATTATGAACTTGTCAGGGCAAATGCTGTAAAAGTTTTCATTGTGCTAAGTTATACAATTTTTGCAGTGATCATTTTTGCTATGAACGGAAAAATAGTCTGGAAATATGGTCTAATTTTGGCTATCGGTAATATGCTGGGGGCTTATGTTGGTGTTAAGGCAGCCATAAAGGGTGGAGAAAGAACGGTCAAATTGGTGCTTTCAGTTGCCATATTAATTGCCTGTCTCAAATTATTTGGACTATTTGCTCTGATCGGATTATAGCATGATCTTTTTACTGCTGAGTATTTTATGTTCTGCTCTAATTGGAAACCTGCTTATCCTGTTTGATAAAGATAAGAAAGCTGATATTTTACTTATTTTTCTGGGAAATTATTTTTTAGCCTCGATATTCAGTTTAACTGTAATGAACTACCCCGGGGCAAGCCCCGAGGTATCAAAAAGTGT
>LKUH01000388.1 GCA_001412425.1 Candidatus Cloacimonas sp. SDB | reverse complement strand
GTCGTTTAGCTTTATGAAAAAAGCATGAAAATGAAAGTTTTTCAGAAAAGGAGTGAGAATGAATGTCTTCACAAAGTCAGTTCTGTTGATAGGATTGTTGCTGTTATCTGTTTCTGCAATATCTGCAGAGATAAAAAAGTCGAATAATTTTCAAGATCTCTGGGAAAAAGTGCAGGAAGCAGAAAATAACAGGTTGCCGAAAACTGCTCTTGAATTTGTTGAACATATTTATAATAAGGCAGTTGCAGAAAATGAACAACAGCAAATTATCAAATCGTTGATTTACAAACTTAAATTCATTGCAGAAATTGATGAAAATTCGGATCTTCTCTTTTTTGAAAAACTGGAAGAGGAGATCACTAGAGCTGATATTCCGGTTAAGAATATACTTAATTCCCTTAAAGCAGAAGCTTATTGGCATTACTTCCAAGCTCACCGCTGGGATTTCTACAATCGGACAGAAACCATTGAATTTGATCACAAAGATATTCGTACCTGGGACTTGAAAACCATACTTCAGGAAGCGATTAAGAATTATAAACTTTCGCTGAGAAATCCTGAAAAACTTCAGAAATTAGCTATCAGTGATTATGAAGAAATTCTCTCTAAAGGAAATACAAGAGAATTGCGTCCTACAGTATTTGATTTTCTGGCTCACCGGGCTGTTGAGTTCTTTACTAATGATCAATCTCAAATTATACAACCCGCTTATCAGTTTGAAATAGACAATAATAATTATTTCACTGAAGCAGAAAAATTTGTGGAATTAAAAATATCAACTCAGGACTCATTATCACTGAAATATTCTGCCTTGGAAATTTTGCAGGATCTGATAGAATTTCATATACCTGACCAGAATAAGGCTGCTTTACTCGATGTAGATCTTAAAAGACTTGATTTTGTTTATAAGAATTCAGTAACACAAGATAAAACCAAAGTTTATGAAACAGCTTTGATGAATCTGGTTATGAAATATCAATCATCCCCACTTGCTGCGGAGATCTTCTATCAAATTGCCAGACTTAACAGTGACCTCGGTTCCAAATATGACCCTGGTATTTCTGAGGATTACAAATGGCAAAAGAAAAAAGCTTACGATTTCTGTCAAAAAGTTATAGAGCAATATCCTGATACTCCCGGAGCTCAAAATTGCCTGAGTTTGAAATCGGAGCTGGAAACCAAAAACATATCCCTGCAACTGGAAAAAGTGAACCTTCCCAACGAATCAATTCTGGCATTATGCAGTTTTAAAAATATCGATCAGATTTTTTATCGCATATATGAAACAAACTATGAAGAAATAAACAATGTTATTAATCACAATCAGAATTTAATCCTGGAAAATTTTAACACAAGAGAAATTTTTAATGAAGGAAAACTCGGGTTACCAGATGATGGTGACCTGAATCAGCATACTGCAGAGATTAAGCTTCCCCAATTGGATATAGGTCAATATCTCATTATTCTAAGCCACAAAGCAGATTTTGGTAATAAGGATAATTGTTTAACCTACAATATTCTTGAAATTTCCAATATAAGTACTATACAAAGAAGAACAGGTTCCGAATCCCTGGAGTTCAATGTGATGGACAGAAGAACAGGTTATCCTGTATCTGAAGTAAGCATATCAGTTTGGACCAGAAACTTTATGGATGCAGAAAGGAAGTATCATTATAAAAAAGCAGCGGAATTTGTTACAGATAAGAAAGGGCACATTCTAATTGATCTTCCTGTGGCCGGAATTAAAGATAGCAGACATTTTAATCTTCAATTCCAGAAGGGAGAAGATGTGCTGCAGTTAAGTGAAAATTTCTATAATTATTCTTACTTTTACGATGAAGAAACTCAACTTCGAACTTTCTTCTTTACTGACAGAGCAATATACAGACCCGGTCAAACTGTTTATTTCAAAGGAATAATTCTGGAAACAGAGGGTAAGAATAACAGAATTAAGACCGGATATAAAACAAGTGTGGAACTTATTGATGTTAATTATCAGGAAATTTCGAGGCTTGACCTGGTAACGAATGAATATGGCGCTTTCAGTGGTAGTTTCGTAATTCCACAAGGAGTATTGACCGGAAATTTTCAAATTTCAAATGATATGGGATCTCACTATTTTTCGGTAGAAGAATATAAGCGCCCCGGATTTGAAGTTAAATTCGATCCTGTGGAAGAAAGTTATGCTTTAGGAGACGAGGTAACCGTAACTGGAAATGCACAGGCATATGCCGGATTTAATATTGATAACGCAGATTTAAGCTATAGAGTCGTCAGAACAGTTACCTTTCCCAGATGGTGGTATTTATACAGAAGACCTTATTATAATGATACCATGGAAATTACTAATGGAACTTCCCAAACAGACAATGAAGGTAATTTTGAAGTAAAATTCACAGCAATTCCTGATCTGAAAATAGCCAGAGAAGATGATCCTGCTTTTACTTATCAGATAATTGTTGATGTAACTGACATCAACGGAGAGGCCCGCAGTGCTCAACAGTTTGTAAGGGTGGGTTACAGTTTATTGCGGTTGGAATTTTCCCTGCCGGATAAAATAGCTCAGGAAGAGAATGAGTTCAAATATGAGATATTATCCATGAACCTGAATGGTCAGTATGAGCCGGCTGCAGGTGAAATCAAGGTTTATAAACTTGATTCCCCTGATAAAATTTTCCGACCTAAACTCTGGTCAGAGCCTGATAAAAAATCTTTTACCCGGGAAGAGTACTATTCTGAATTTCCTGGCGATCAGTATGATTCAGAAATGGATTTTTACAGATGGGAAAAAGAAAAACTGGTCTGGGATGAAACCTTTAATACTGAAAAGAATAAATTTGTTGATTTTAAGAAAATCCCTCAGCTGGTCTGGGAGCAGGGTGTATATCTGGTTGAGCTGGAAGCTCTGGATAGAAAAGGTAATCCTGTGAAAGATAAAACATTTTTCACTCTGTATTCTTACAAATCCCAACAACTGCCTTATAAAAAAGCTGACTGGTTTTCGAAGATCAATGCCAGCGGAGAGCCGGGCGAAAAGGCTCAGTTTCTAATAGGTTCGAGCTATAATGTTGATATTCTTTATGAAATCGAACAGGATAACCAAATAATAAAAAGTGAATGGTTAAAACTCAATAATGAACAAATTTTAATTGAGATACCGATAAAAGAAACACATAGGGGTAATTTTGCTGTTCATTTTAACTTTATAAAAGATAACAGATTGTATGCCTTTTCCGAAATAGTGGAAGTTCCCTGGACCAATAAGCAATTGAGCATTGAGTTTGAAACTTTCAGGAATAAGATACAACCCGGCGAAAATGAAGAATGGCGGGTTAAAATTAAAGACAATCTGGGTGAAGCTGTAGCAGCAGAAATGCTTGCCGCCCTCTATGATGCCTCACTGGATGCTTTTAGAGCAAACTATTGGGACTTTAATATAAATCATTACTATTATGCCAGATTAAACTGGTCAGGGCAAAATAATTTCCGCAGCGCCTATTCCAGTCAGTTGCTTAGTAATTGGAATCATTATGAATCAGGAGCAAGTATTATATACGACAATTTGGATCTAGGTGGATTGAACTGGTATAGAACATTTTATGGTACTGGTGGCGGAATGAGATATTCCCTGATGAAATCGGCAGAAGGGATGGACATTAATAGCAGTCTGGAGCTGGAAGGCAGGGATCAGCAGTTGCCTCCTGCTTTTGGATTGCAAGAATCTGCAGATGAATATGCTGCCGGAGGTCCTGATGAAGAGCAGGATTTCAGTGATGTGGAAATAAGATCTAATTTTAATGAAACAGCATTTTTCTATCCTCATTTAAAAACTGATCAAGCTGGTAATGTGATAATTTCTTTTACCGTTCCGCAATCTCTGACCAGATGGAAGATGATGGGGCTGGCTCATACTAAAGATCTTAAGTCTGGAATTGTTTATAATGAACTGGTAACCAGCAAAGATCTGATGATTCTGCCTAATGCACCCAGATTTTTTAGAGCAGGCGACAAACTAAAATTCACAGCCAAGATAACAAACCTTTCTGAAAGAGACCTGGCAGGACAGGCGAAACTGGAACTTTTTGATGCCATTACCTACAGATCGATCGATCATTTATTTGAGCATGAGCAGAGGCAGATTTCATTTTCTGTAAATAAAGATCAAAGTACACTTGTCAGCTGGGATATTGTAATTCCTGCAGAAATAGAAGCAGTAACCTACAGAATTAAAGCTCAATCGGGAAATTTCAGCGATGGAGAAGAAAAGCCGATTCCAATCTTATCCAATCGAATGCTGGTTACGGAGTCCCTGCCTTTACCGGTGAGAGGGAACCAGACAAAACAATTCAAATTCGAGAAACTGCTCAATTCTGAAAGTTCGGAAACGATAAGGCATCACAGGCTTACCCTGGAATTCACTTCCAATCCGGCCTGGTATGCTGTACAGGCACTCCCTTATTTAATGGAGTATCCCTATGAATGTTCAGAACAGATCTTCAGCAGATATTATGCCAACAGCATTGCTTCCCATATTGCCAATTCCGATATTAAGATTAAAAGAGTATTTGAGCGCTGGCGGGAGTTGCCAGACTCTAGAGCTCTGCTTTCCAACCTGGAAAAGAATCAGGAACTTAAGGCTCTGCTACTGGAAGAAACACCCTGGGTTCTGGATGCCAAAGATGAAAGTGAGCGCAAGAGAAGGGTCGGCATTCTGTTCGATCTGAACCGGATGTCTAATGAACTAGATTCAGCTATAAGGAAGTTACAGGAAGCACAGCTTTCCAACGGAAGTTGGCCCTGGTTCAAAGGTATGCGGGAAAACAGATATATCACACAATATATTGTCAGTGGTTTCGGTCATCTTGATAAATTACAAATTCAGAATATCAGAAACGACCAATCAATCTGGAAAATGATTGAGAAGGCAGTTCACTATCTGGATAACAGAGTGAGAGAAGATTATGAAAATCTGCTCAGTTTAAAGATTGATATGTCAGAAGATCATCTTTCCAGAACCCAGATTCATTATTTGTATGGAAGGAGTTATTTCTCCGAGATACCAATTGAGAAAAGTAATCAAGAAGCTGTTGCCTATTTTACAGGACAAGCTGAAAAGTACTGGATCAACAAAAGTAAATATATGCAGGGCATGATCGCCCTGGCACTACACAGAGATAATCAGGAAAAAGTACCTGCAAAAATTATCGCTTCACTGAAAGAATATGCTACCTACTCGGATGAGCTGGGTATGTACTGGAAGGATTTCTGGCTGGGATATCACTGGTATCAGGCTCCTATAGAGACTCAAGCTCTGTTAATTGAAGCATTTGATGAAATCGGTGACAATGCTGAATCTGTTGAAGAGATGAAAATCTGGCTGCTGAAGCAGAAACAGACCCGGGACTGGCGGACGACCAAGGCCACTGCGGAAGCCTGTTATGCCTTATTGTTAAGAGGTGCAGATTTACTTTCTGAAAGCGAAATAGCAGAGATAAAATTGAACAATGAAATAATAGATCCATATCAAGCTGATGATATCGATGTGGAAGCAGGAACAGGTTACTTTAAAACAGCCTGGAGCGGTGGAGAGATAATTCCGGAAATGGGAAATGTTGAAGTTACCAATAAGAACCGGGTAGCAGCCTGGGGAGCACTTTACTGGCAGTATTATGAAGACCTGGATAAAATTACTCCCCACGAAACTCCCTTAAAGTTAGATAAGAAATTGTTTGTTGAAAGGTTCTCTGATGCAGGTAAGGTTCTGGAAATGGTGGACGAAGATGTAGATCTGAAAGTGGGTAACAGAATTATTGTGAGGATCGAATTGAGAGTAGATCGCGATATGGAATTTGTCCACATGAAAGATATGAGGGCTTCTTGCCTGGAGCCCGAGAATGTTATTTCACGTTTTAAATGGCAGGGTGGTCTAGGTTATTACGAAAGTACCAGAGATGCATCAACCAATTTCTTTTTTGATTACCTTCCCAAAGGGACTTATGTGTTCGAATACCCCTTAAGAGTTACCCATATCGGTGATTTTTCCAATGGTATCACATCTATTCAGTCCATGTATGCACCGGAATTTACCTCACATTCGGAAGGAATTAGAATAAATATAGAAAATAAATGAAGATAATAAAACCAACTTTAGTTATTAATAAAGCACAGGTTATCAGGAATATCAGTAGAATGGCAGCTGTTGCCGGGAAACATAGGCTGTTCTTCCGTCCGCATTTTAAAACTCATCAGTCAAGAACTGTAGGTGAATGGTTCAGAGAAAAAGGTATTTCCGCGATAACGGTTTCTTCAGTAGAAATGGCAGAGTATTTCCAGGAAGCCGGCTGGCAGGATATCACCATCGCTATTCCCTGCAATTTAAGGGAATATGAGCAGATCGACCAACTGGCTGGTAAATGTGACTTGAAAATATTGATCGTTAATACGGAAGCGGTGCATTTCCTTAAAAAGAAATTGAATAATCCCACGTCTTTTCTGATAGAAATTGACAATGGTTATCATAGAACAGGGTTGGATGCTTCTGATAAGGAGGCTATTGATAATATTCTTGATGCAGCCGGTAAAAATGAAATTCTGAAATTTCAGGGATTTCTGACTCATTCCGGAAATTCCTACCTGGCTAAAAACTTAGCAGAGATCAGGGATATTCACAAGAAGACACTAGAACAAATGCGGGAATTGAAAATTATTTATTCTTCCAGCTATCCCGAGATGATCATCTCACTGGGAGACACACCCAGTTGCAGCCTCTTAAATGATTTCGAGGGTGTGGATGAGATCAGGCCGGGAAATTTTGTTTTCTTCGACCTGATGCAGGAACAGTTAAAAGTCTGCAAAATGGAGGAGATCGCTGTCGCTCTGGCGTGTCCTGTTATTGCCAAGAATGCCGAAAGACTGGAAATTGCCCTTTATGGCGGTGCAATACACCTTTCAAAGGAATTCATTTTAGATAAGCACAACAACAGAATTTTTGGAAAGGTTGTGCTGTTCAACGAGAAAGGATGGTCCAAACCTGTACCTGATGCGACTCTTTTCTCAATTTCCCAGGAACACGGTATTGTAAAAACGAAGCGAAAATTTTTTGATCAGATCAAAATTGGTGATATAGTTGGTATTTTGCCGGTACATTCCTGCCTAACGGCAGATGCGATGGGTGGTTATACAATGCTGAATGGACTGAAAATAGATCACTTGTAAATTATTAACTTTGAAAAGTTCATCAAACAAAACTTTCTGCCAGAGCCCATTTCAAGGGTGTCTGTAAGCTATTATGTAAATAGGGTATTTATTACCCTATCTACATAATATCTTGACATTAAATAATTGCTGCTTCCTTTTGGTCATGAGGTGTATAATGTTTATCAAAAGAAAAATTAGTGAGAAGCTTAAAGCAATAGCAAATAGTTTTCCAGTAATTACTATTACAGGACCACGCCAATCTGGTAAAACCACTTTAACTAAAATGATATTTCCAGGCTACAAATATGTATCTCTTGAGGATCCCAATAATCGTGATTTTGCTGCAAATGATCCTTATGGTTTCATTAATAAATATTCGAATAAGACGATAATTGATGAATTTCAGAGGGTTCCTGAATTGACATCTTATCTGCAAGGCCACATTGATGATGTAAATGCACCAGGGATGTATATTTTAACAGGCAGTAATCAGTTTGAATATATACGTTCAGTAACTCAGACTTTAGCGGGAAGAACTGCTATAATTAAACTGCTTCCCTTTTGTATTGATGAAGTTAATTCTGTTAATAATAAAACTCCAGATCTTTATGATGTCATAGTTAAAGGGTGGTATCCGAGGATTTATGATCAGAAGCTTGATCATCAGATTTTCTACGCTTCGTATTTTGATACATATGTACAAAGAGATGTCAGATCTATATCAACAGTACAGAATTTATCGGATTTTCAGAATTTTGTAAGATTATGTGCCGGGAGAACAGGGCAGATATTGAACTATACAAATCTGGCAAATGAAGTAGGAGTCGATAAAAATACGATTAAAAGGTGGATTTCAATCCTGCAGGCAAGTTATATTATCGAATTATTACAACCATATCATAAGAATTTCAAAAAACGGATCATTAAAAGCCCTAAATTATATTTTCTTGATACTGGTCTGGCTTGCAGTTTAATCGGTATAAATGAATCTGACAATTTACAGACACATCCATTACGGGGAGAGATCTTCGAAACTTTTGTGTTCTCTGAACTTCTTAAGAGTTATTATAACAGGGTTTTAAGAAGCAATTTCTATTTCTTCAGAGATAGTAATAATAATGAAATTGATTTCTTGATCGAAAATGGCTCAGGGTTTGTAGCTATTGAAGCCAAATTAAATTCGACTCCTCGCAAAATTCATTTCAAGAATTTTGAATATTTTAGTCAACTGACCGACAACATAAAGGAGAATATTTTAATCTATTCAGGTGAGGAAAACTTGAAGCGTTATGATACAAGAATTCTGAGTTTCAATTCCATTTCAGATATTGTATCATAATATACTAGCATGGAAAATAAACATAAAGCAGTTCTCCTCATGCTTGTTTCATCTCTGGCTTTTGCCGGTTCTGCTGCTGCTGTTAAATTAAGCGGTGATCTGCCGGTTTTCGAAAAAGTCTTTTTCCGTAATATTCTGGCAGTTCTAATTGCTTATGTAACAATACTGCGTAAAGGTGATAGGCTCTGGGGCGAGAAAAAGAACAGGGCGGTTCTATTTTTTCGATCATTACTGGGCGTGATGGGGATGGCTTTGTATTTTTATGCTATCAGACATTTATATCTGGCAGATTCAGCAATACTTCATAAACTTTTTCCCTTCTTTGTAACAATTTTTGCTGCGGTTTTCCTGAAAGAAAAACTTACAAAGATACAGGTGCCCGGTATGATAATAGCCTTTCTGGCTTCCATGCTTATTATCAAACCGCAATTCGATTACCGGATTTTACCAGCTCTGGCAGGATTTGGTACTGCTCTGCTCTCCGGTGCCACCTATACAATGGTGCGATATCTAAGGAATAAAGAGTCTCCCGCTACAATTGTTTTCTTCTTTTCCTTTACGTCACTGATATTGCTTACTCCGTTTCTTCTGCTGGATTTCGCAATGCCAAACCGCGAGCAATGGATCTATTTGCTGATGATCGGGGTTTTCGCAGCAGCGGGACAGTTTTCACTCACCTACGCCTATCGCTACGGTAAAGCCTCCGAGATCGCCGTTTACAACTATGTTAATATTCTATTCGCTGCTTTACTGGGATTTCTGATCTGGCAAGAGATCCCCGATATTCTCAGCATCATTGGCGGAATAATCATTATCGGAATTTCCATCATAATCTTCTACTACAATTCCAAACACAAAACTGATTAAATTGATTTTGAGACTCAATCTCATAAAAGGCTTGACATCATATTATCTGCAGAATTTATAGTACCTTTAGACAGGAAGGTAAATATGAAATCTTATGAAAAAGTTTTTGTGGATTTTCTGAAAAGAAACAATCTTAAACTTACTCATCCCAGAAGCATAATTTTACAAGCTGTTTTTCGGAATCATGATCACTTTGATATTGAAACTCTCTACGATCAGATCAGGGTAGAACATAAAAATGTTTCTCGTGCTACCATCTACAGAACTATTCCTCTGCTGGTTGAAGCCGGTTTAATTAAGAATCCGTTACGTCAGGAAAGTAAAGATCGTTATGAGTATATTTACGGGCACCGAGATCACCTGCATCTGGTTTGCAGCAAATGCAGCAAGATAATTGAAGCAGGAAGTAAACAGATTGAGAAATTACTCGCCGAAATAGCTCAGAAGCATGATTTCAGAATAGAAGAATACAATCTGGTAGTTTCCGGAATATGCAAAAAATGCTTGAATAAATAATCGGGTAAGGATAAGAATTTAATGAAGAATTTTACAATAGCTTTGGCAGGTAATCCAAATTGCGGTAAAACAACTTTATTCAATGCGCTGACGGGGGCGAAACAATTTGTTGGCAACTGGCCGGGGGTTACTGTAGAAAGAATTGAAGGAAAATATAAACACGGCGATTACTCCTTCAATATTATTGATCTTCCCGGCATATATTCTTTTTCTGCTTATTCCTTAGATGAGAAAGTTGCTCGTGAGTATATCTTACTGGATAAACCTGATCTGGTTGTGAATATTGTGGATGCCACCAATCTGGAAAGAACTCTTTATCTTACCACCCAGCTTCTAGAGATGAAAATTCCTCTAATCGTAGTTTTAAATATGATGGATATAGCTTCTCAAAAAAAAATAAATATCGAAATTGAGCACCTTTCAACTCATTTGGATTGCATTGTCGTGCCAATGGTGGCTTCCCGGAAAAAAGGGATAGATGAGTTAAAGGATCAGATCAATCTGCACGTTGAAGAACACCATGTGCCCAAAACGAAAGTGTACTACGATTCGATTGTAGAAGAAAGCATTGAGAAGATTAGCGCTGCATCAGCTGATTATGCGAAGAAAAATAATGTCGATGAACGCTGGCTGGCGATTAAATTACTGGAAAATGATGAACTGGCTCAGGATCTGACAGACAATAAATATTCAGATCTGGTAGAAGTGGAAGCGGAAAAAATCAGAAAACATACCCACAGCGAGACTGGTATAGTCATAGCTGATGGCAGATACGGATTTATTAAAGGCTTGTTCAGAGATGTCGTACATAAAGACAGCGAATTGCGAAAGAACATATCTGACCTGATTGACAGGCTGGTTTTGAACAGATTTCTGAGTATCCCTATTTTTCTGTTTGTAATGTACCTTGTATTCATGCTTACAATAAATGTGGGTGCCCCTTTCATAGATTTTTTTGATAAGTTCGTTGGTACGATCTTTGTAGATGGATTACGTCATCTTTTGACCAATTTGAATTTTCCCCTCTGGTTAATCACGATTCTGGCTGACGGTATAGGTGCGGGTATTCAAACGGTTTCAACCTTTATACCCCCAATCTTTTTTATGTTTTTTTCTCTTTCTATACTGGAAGATTCAGGATATATGAGTAGAGCAGCTTTTGTGATGGATAAATTTATGCGCATTATAGGACTTCCCGGAAAAGCGTTCATTCCCATGATTGTGGGTTTTGGCTGTAATGTTCCTGCTATTATGGCAACCAGAACCCTGGAAAATCCTAAGGACAGAACTTTGACAATACTTATTAATCCTTTCATGAGCTGCGGTGCAAGATTACCAGTTTATACCCTTTTTGCTTCAGTATTTTTTGCCCGTAACGCCGGATTGTTGATTTTTTTGATTTATTTGATCGGCATAATCTTAGCTACTTTAACCGGTTTATTATTTAAAAGGACTATTTTTAAAGGTGAAACTTCTACCTTTGTGATGGAGCTTCCACCTTATCATATTCCTACCTTCAACGGAATTATGCTGCATACCTGGCGAAGACTGAAGAGTTTTATAATCAGAGCGGGTCAGGTTATCCTGGTGGTTGTTCTGCTGTTAAGCTTTTTAAATTCCTTCGGGACTGACGGTAGTTTTGGAAATCAGGATTCATCCAATTCCATATTAAGCCATATCGGCAGGAAAATCACACCATTATTCAATCCTATGGGAATAAGTGAGAATAACTGGCCGGCAACAGTGGGTTTAATAACAGGAATATTTGCCAAAGAAACAGTAGTGGGAACACTGGATGCTCTTTATAATCAACTTGATGAAACTATAATAGGGGAGGAGGAATTTAATTTCTGGCAAGGTATTTTTGCTGCTTTTCGAGCTATTCCGAACGGATTCGGAAATGTTGACGAGTCCGAGACAGATACGCCTGCAAGTGAAGATAAAACAGAAAATTCCGCAATGAAACAACGATTTGGTGGTGTTAACAATGCTTTTGCTTATCTTTTATTTGTGCTTATATATATGCCCTGTGTAGCTGTAGTAGCTACAATTTACAATGAAATAGGTGCCCGCTGGGCAATATTTTCCGTATTATATCTTACCACGCTGGCTTGGATTATTGCCACTTTATTTTATCAGACCAGTCAGTTTTTATCCCAACCAGCTACATCATTCATGTGGATTTTCATCTGTTTTATCATGATAATAGCTTTCTATAGTTATTTGAAAATCTGGTCACGAAAACTGGAGAAGAAGAATATCAGTTTTTAAAAAAATCTGATGGGAAGATTGATACATTAAGCTCGTGGTTAAACTCCTGTTTAGCCACGTAATCGAACTCTTGAAAAAAGGTGATTGATCTTAAAAGTTGCTAAACAGGAATTGTTATGTAACAGTTTAAAATTTAGCATCCAGCGATATAGATTTACCTTAAAGAAAAATATTACTGTTCAGAAAGTGATTATAACTGATTAAACTATTGACAGGTCGAATAAAAATATCAGTATTTGAAAAAAGAATCAGGTGGCAAGATTGAAACATTTGTCTGATGATATTCTGATCGAACAATTAAAGCAAGGCAGAAACGAAGCTCTGGATGAGCTTTATCGGCGATATTCAAAAAGCCTTTATTTTTACTGCAAAAAAACAGCCTATCACCTTTCACCTCAGGATCTGGAGGATGTCGTTCAGGATATTTTTGTTAAAGTTATAAAATCGATAAAATCTTTCAACCGCAGTAAAGCTAAATTCAGTACCTGGGTCTTTCGAATAGCTCATAACATTTGTGTCGATCTGATCAGAAAACATAACAGACACAAGACTTATTCAATTTCTTCCGGTAGCAGGGAAGATGATTTTTCCGGTAATTATATAAGTGAAGATTCATTGGCCGATGAAAGTAAAAGCGTTGAAGAAAAATATACTGAAGATAAACTTCATAAAGCAATTACAGAATGTATGAACGGATTGACCAACCTTTCAGAAAAACAGGCTCTGATTCTGTACTATTTGAATGAAAAAGTCTATCGTGAAATTGCCGGTGTTATGAAAAGATCGATAAGCATGGTCAGAAATCTGATCAAAACAGCGGAGCTCAAAGTGAAAGAATGTCTGGAAGCAAAAGGAATTGGTGAAAATATCAGATGAAACTGCAAAATCCTCCTGCCGCTCAGTATAATTAACAGAAAGGTTACGGATATAATGAGAGAAAAATATTTTCAAACTATTCTTCAAAACTGGTTTAGAGCGGAATTAGATTCTTTACCGGAAATTAAGCCGACTGCAGAAGTCTATGAGTTGTTACAGCAAAAAACCAAACAGCGGGTTACATTTCTGCAGAAAAGTCGCTGGTTCATAGGTGCTGCAGCGATGATAATGGTGATAATAATATCTTTAACAAATTTCCAGCAGATTTTTTGTCCAAGAGAAGTTGTAATTCCCAGACTTAACACGCGTAAAGAAGTTGCGAAAGCTGAAAAACCTGAGATCATGCTGGAGCTATCTTTCCAAATGCATAAGGACATTGGATCTCCACTTGAAACTGCAGATAAAATATTACTTCAGCTTCACAAGGAAGAATTAAACCACGCTATTGATATGGATGTAACACAAAACCAGGATTCATATCCCGTTCTGAATTCAAAAGATAATTTCCGCTTAATGCTGAATCTGAAAGAACCTGCTTATCTTTATATTTTTCAGATCAATTCCGAAAATCAACCAATAAAACTTTTCCCCGATCCGGAAAGAGGTTTGAGGAATCCTCTTGAAGCTGAACAGGTTCATTATTGCCCGTCTGAGGATGAATGGTACTATCTGGATGAAAACCCGGGATTAGAGACAATATATGTTTGCCTTTCAGCAGAAGAGATGTCTGCTTTAGATAAAATGTTTGGTAATTTCTATCAGAAAAGTTCAGGCTCTAAGCGGAAAGAAATTCTGCAGCAGTTGATAACTGAACTGGAGACCGCTAACAGTTATAGATTTATGATCGAGAATAAATAAGATAACTGCAAATTAGCTTCCTGAATTATTGCCAGTTTAAACTCGATGGGTAGATTCTCCAAGTTCGATTAAATTTAACAACTATCTGGCATTTTTCTCTTTATGGACCAGAGGTATCAGCAGTAATATAGGAATGGTTCCAACAAAATATATTGCTGATGTGATCACAAAACAGAGTCGAAAATTATTATTTCCGATCAGGAAACCGCCTATCACAGCTGAAGCATTCCAGAACAGACCCCAGGCGATCGTTTCCAGAGAATTCCATTTACCTCTATGCCTTTTGGGTACAACATCCATCAGAATAGATCTGCTTAGTGGCTGAGCTGCATTCATGAAAGATCCTCTTAAAATGAAAAGTGGTACCAGTAGATAGAGGGCGGGATAAAAACTGATAAGGACCAGACAGCTGGTAGCAATGATCTGTACAGTGAATATCATTTCCGCTCTGCCTCGCGTCAGAGAGAATTTTTGTGCTATTATAGCCGTAAGCCCGGTAAAGATAGCCGTAAATCCCATGATCAGTTGAACTGCAATTGGTTGAAGAGAGTATATGGAACGGAAAAATACTGGAAAGAATTTTATGGTCATTCCTGCTCCAATTCCAATAATTATATTGGAAGTCACCAGCAGGATCGGGATCTTACGTTTATTTCGGTTAAGCTTATCGTTAATTTGCAGATCAGTACCGTTATTTTTCTGATTTTCGTAGATAGATTCACTGTCGTCACCCATAGATCTGTCATCACGGAATAAAAATAAAATTAGTGTTGAGAAGAGAGAGATGATTATCCCGACCAGCATAACAGTCTTAAGTATGGATATTTCCCAGAAATCTCCGAAAAAGAGAAAAAGCAGAACATTCAAAAAAGGTCCGGAAGCCATGGCGAATTGTCTGACCAGATGGATCTGAGAATAAATGCCGGAACGGTAACCGCTGGGTAAAGAATCTGCCAGGATAGATTCAAAAGCAGGTCTGGTAACTCCCTGAAATATTCCCCACAGAAAAAGAGCGATCATGATAAGGATAATATTCCCCGCTACAGCTAAGAAACCCATGGCGATAATGCCAATCAAAGCAGCAAGTTTCAACATTCTGTCTCGAGGAAATTTGTCGGCAAGATAACCGGCAGGAAAGACGAACAGGGTCATGGAAATACCTGAAATACCAGCTGTAATGCCAAGCAGTTCATTACTGGTTAAGCCAAAGATGCCATTAGCATTCTCAGAAAACAGGATAATATAAAGGCTTAGAATATTACCCATCCAGATACCGCGACCGAAAGACTGCAGGGCTTCAAATACAAATGCTAATTTTACATTGGGATTAAGTTCTTTAAAACCTGCCCGTATCGACATATTTATCTTCCTGAATTTTTTAAATATAGATTTTTAAAAGCTGATTATAATTGTAAAGCAGAATCAGGATTGATGTTATATTTTCTCCATCTTTTTTCTTCACGATCCAGATGAAGCTGGAATTTTCCCGGTTCAGTAATCCTGAGTTCTATAGTATTATTATAAACAGGATGTTGAAATTTTAAACCGGTAGCAGCTAGAAATAAACCCTTTCCTTTGAATAAAGTTGCCTTATTTCCATAAAGTTTATCACCTAAAATGGGGAAACCTGACTCATAAAAATGGATCCTTAACTGGTGAGTTCTGCCTGTTCGAGGATAAATTTCTAATAATGACAACCATTTTGACTTCAGAGAGGGAACGGTTCTTATCTGTTTATATTCAGTTAAGGCTTTTTGTCCGTTTATGGAAAGATCGATAGATCCGCTTTCAGGAGTTTTTCCCATTACAATAGTTCTGTAGGTTTTGTCGATTTTTCTATTCTGGAGCATTTCTCCCAGTTCTCTTCTTACCGATTTGGTCTTGGCTACAATCAGAAGTCCGGAAGTAAGTGCATCCAGACGGTGGATTGGTCTCGGTAAGTGTAAAGCATCTGCTTGAGTTGGGGTTTTAATATTGTTCAGTAGTGCATTTTCAACTGTTCGGAATCGATTACCGCTTACTACTATTCCAGCCGGTTTATTGATTACTGCCAGATAATCATCTTCATAAATGACCGGCATTTTCAGATTGTAGATTTTAACTGGTTTACGATTCTCTTCCTGCACTTCAATTTTCATTCCGGGTTGAACAAATACAGCAGTTGAACCAGGTTTGCCATCAACAAAGATTAATCCGCTTTTGATCAGTTTTTTTACATAACTACGGGAAGCTGTTCCTGGCAGGAAATCTTCACTGATCTGTAAAATATAATCTGTCAATCTGACAGGAGTTAAATCCAGCGGTACTATGTGGCTGCTAATTATTTCCATTCAAACCTCATTTCCAGATTAATCGTGCCTAGCAAGTGTCAACAGAATTTTAAAAAATGCAAGATCAGTCAATTCCCTGATAGAAGCGAGAAATAATTCTATTGAATCAATTAATCAGCGTCAAACCAGGCTTGTGGTTAAATATAGAAGTGATTCAGAATCAAAATTAACAGTACAGGCAATTGTACTATAATATCATGCAATTAATTATACTGCATTTTTATATAATATACGATCTACACTCGCTTCGTGCTTTGCGTATCAGGTCTTAGCTTTGTGTTTTTGTGTCTTGATGGTATAATGCTAAATTCCTGCTTGACACAATTTGTAATTGAGAATCATTTGCAATATGTTCTTTTTTCGTTAATTTCTCAATTAAAA
>LKUH01000387.1 GCA_001412425.1 Candidatus Cloacimonas sp. SDB | reverse complement strand
AATTCTTTAACTGGTTTTTTGGGATTCCGATAAACTCCACCACTTGAAGTATAATAGAAGTTTTTAACTCCATTATCTATTGCCCATTTTATTATTTTTAACGGAGCGGATACATTAACTTCAAATATATCAATAACTTCTTCGGGGAATTCTCTAAACTTCCTAGATTGTGCTAGATAATAAACAGTATCAATATTATTTGGAAAATTATTTAATTCAAATTTTGCTAAATCCTTTTCAATGAAATAAATATTTTTTCTCTCAATAAATTTCGAAGAACCGGGTTTCACTATAGCAAATACTTTATGTTGTTCGGATAAAACTTCAACCATCTTTTTACCCAGCAAACCTGTAGCCCCAGTTATTAATATATTCAATATTCCTTCACTCCAATTGATTGGTTAATTTGATCAAAAATACTTCCAATATATTCAATAGAATGATGCCTGATTACAAATTCTCTTGATTTTTCTCCGATTTTTTTTAATTCATCTCTATTATTATATGCCCAAATAATTTTTTCTTTTATTTTAAATAAATCAGTATTTATTATGGGAATCTCATCATTATCTATTAATCCCCCTTTTCTATATAAATCAATTAAATCTTCTCTCAGATAGCATAATACAGGTTTTTTACAAGCCATAGCTTCAATTGCAAACATAGCATACCAACCAATAATGAATTGATCTGCAACTAAATCAACAGTTTTCATAGCATTAATAATTTGACTGTTATTAACATTTTGTAGAATCATTAGATCAATAAGATATCCTTCTGTTTTTAGTTCATTAACAATTTTCTCTAAAAAATCTGTCCCCTTAATAAACCTGTGGTTTGGTGCATGTAATATCCGCATTGTTTTATTTTCTAATCTTTTCGAATTAGAAAAATCACTAAAAATAGAGATATCTATGGAAAAATGTGCAAGCATTAATGTGTCCCAATAATACATATAATCTACCCATTCACATCCTGAAATAATATGATCAGCATATTTTGTCCACAAATCAATTTTTTTTGAAATTAATACTCTTTTATTTTTATGTTTTGGATATTGTTTATTCATTGAATGCTTGAAATAAAGATTTCTAGAAAGAGACAGGTCTTGTACATCTGATCCATAAGGCAACAATACTGTCTTTACTCCTGCTATCTTATAAAATAATGGTTCTAATTTCCAAAGAATAACCGAGTAGTTATAAGGAAAAGATAAAGGTCCTCCATTAAAATACAAATACAAACATCTATATTTGAAAGCAAATTTTATTAAAGAAATTTGCACAAGCATTTTCTTAAGAAAATATTTTTTGTTGTATTTATAATTTAAATCAATGTCAAATTCATTGGTTATATAGTATGGCTTTACCACAAAGGTTTCAGTTTCATATCCATATAATTCTAATGCCTTTTTATGGTAGACATTATTTATAAGAGGATCTGGTCCAATTCCCACGTCAATTTTCTTTGCTCTAAATCTTGAATAGATACTATAGACAAATATTAAAGGTATAAGGAATAATTCACTTAAAAATCTGAATATTTTTCCAGTCATAATATTTTATTATTTTAAATTACTCTATAATAACTTTACATTCATCAGACCACCAAAGATAGGATGGATGTTCATCAATGTAATCAGGTATAGCTGAAACTGTAATATAATATTTTCCTTTTTCAGTAAATTTAAATGAAAAAGTATTTGTTGTTGTTGAAAAACTATCTATTATATCACCTGTTTCATTTAATAGATTCTTATAAATTAAATAATTATAAGAATAATTTTTACTTTTCTTTCCAATTTTTATTTTGTATTCCTTTACTCTCTCCGGGAATTGCTGTTTAAATGAAAAATTTATTTCTTTATTAATTTTTGATTTTAAATTTTCTTTATTCCAAATACAAACCGACGGAGGTAATAATTTATTTTTTGCTCCATATTTATAACTAACTTGTCCATCTATCTCTGGATCAAAAAAATCAACATAACCACAAAAATTTCTATTATTCTTTCCCATTGAATAGCGAGTATTACGCCTAAACATCCAGCCAGTATGTTTAAACTGATCTACAATATAGGGATTTTTCAGAATTTCTTTTTTCGTATACAATTTATTGCTTTTATAAAACATAATATTATTTTTATAAGCATCTGCATCAATTAAATACTCGTTATTATTGTAAAATAATGTGGTTACAATATGGTTATTAATTTTTTCAATTTTTGATTTAAATCCAGTTTTTTTTAGTAATTCACATAGTACTTGAGCTACTTGTCCACATCTTCCCTCCCCTAAAATAATAATAAGTAATACATTTTTAATTAATCTTTTTTCAAAAATTTTTTTGTTCTTTATAACTGATATCGGATTTAAAACTCTTTTATCTGAGGGTTGATAAACCGGATTATGCAATATTGAATCTTGAATGAATTTTGTTAATTTAAAAATGTATTGCCAATCATTATCTGATTTATTTTGAATAGACTTGATAATAAAATCTTCAGTTAAATTATTTTTTTTTATATACTCCTTAGCTTCATTTATTCTTTCATTTGGAAAATCGTAAGGAGTTATAATCTCAGCATCATATTCAGTCCACCATGGTAAGTCATAAGAAGCTCGCTTACTCCAATTAAAAATGTTTTTTTCTATGACAGAATACATAAAAAGCTTTATCTAAAATAGAAAGTTTCCATTGTTTCATTGTATACCTTATAATAATTCTTATATTTTTCTGTAATATAAGATTCTGCTGACCAGATTTGACAATCAGTGCAAACTGAAAAATCTTCAAATCTTTCATTAAATAGCTCTTTTCTAACTTGATTATACCTTTCCCCAAACCAAATATCCAAAAAGTTCTGATCCTTTAAACTTCCTACATCAATTAAGCCTTTCCAACCAACATCTACCATGGTTTTGCAGCAAAGGGATACTTCCCCTTCTGGGAAAACAACACTTTGAAGCCACGGAGAAGCACATGGATATCGTTTTCCTTTTGAGTACAGTTCGTTTCTTTTTAAAACAGCACCGGTATCAGGATCATGTTCACTCAGAACATAAAAAGTAACACTATCTACACCAATGCCGTGCCATTTTTCTAAAAATTTGTTGCACTCTAAACTCGCTTGTTCCTGCAATATAAATGATACTGTAACCTTAATATGGTGCTTTTTTGTCAACTTCATAAAATCCTTAATATATGATTCAACTTTAAATAAATCATATCCCCGGATTCTTTTATATGTATCCGGGTTAGCCGCATCAAGACTGAACATAACCGAATCAACTCCAGATTCACTTAACAACTTTATTTTGTTGTTATCGAGTAAAGTGCCATTAGTTGTTAAATGAATATAGGGTACACCCTTCTTTTTTGACAATTTAAAGAAATCAAATATTTTTGGATGTAACAGAGGTTCTTCAATCTGACCAAAATGAAGGTTAATTTTATTTTTTGAAGCATAATTTAATATTTTATAATAAATTTCATCACTCATTATCTTTGAATTTTTCAAATAATTAGACTTATGATGTTTGGTATACTTAGGTGAATGATAGGGGCACATTATACATTTTAAATTACATTTATTGAGTAAAATGACATGAATACTTTTAGGATGAGGGAAAAAGAATTTCACTCTTTTTGTTAAATCTCTTAAAATAATATTATTATTTGGACTCCAAGTTCTCCAATTATTAAGAGATAATATGGTTAATTCTATCGGAATTTGTTTTTTGGGTTTAATAGTTTTATCTGACTCTTGGTTGATTTCACCTTTTTTATTATCAAATAATTTTACTCTATAAATTATCTTTTTAAATAATTTTAGAAATTTTAAGAGTTTTGTTTTTTTCCGTTTATAGTAAAAATTGCTTAGAAGAGAATAAGTCAATAATTTTAAACATTTAAAAATTTGAATGTTGGGGATTGGATTTAGACCAAATAATGAAACTTTATCAACTTGGATAAAATCATTGGGCATTGGTGAATAAAACCAAAATCCGGGGTTGTTGACAACAAAATATATAAACTCATCTAATGTTTTAAGATCTATCTCTTCTTCTATAGGATAATTTAAGTAGATTACTGTCCCATTAGTCTTACTTAGTTTTTTTAATTTAATT
>LKUH01000386.1 GCA_001412425.1 Candidatus Cloacimonas sp. SDB | reverse complement strand
GATATTTCTAATCTGGAAATCGGCGACTCAATTCACCTGGGTGATATTGAACTGAAGAATATGGAAACAAAAATGTCAGATACAACTACACTTGTGGCTGTAAGATTGCCCAGAGAAGAAGAAAAAGAAGAAGTTCCCGAAGAAGGTGAAGTTTCTGAAGAGGTTACTGAACAAACTGAAGAAGAACAGGATGAGTCTATAGAAACAAAAGAATAATGAGATTGATCTTAGGTCTTGGCAACCCCGGCAAAAAATATGAGACCAATAGACATAATGTCGGTTTTATGCTTTTGGACAAATATTGTAAAATTTACGGATTAGAATTTAAAAAACATAATAATTATTTTTGGACTAAAAAAGACGATGTTCTGTTGGTAAAACCAAGAACTTATATGAATAGAAGTGGAGTTGCGGTAACATCTATCCTTACCGGAAATAGAATTGAAGATATTCTGGTGATTTTAGATGATGTGAATCTGCAACTGGGAGAAATCAGATTACGTGACCAGGGCGGATTTGGCGGACACAATGGATTGAAGTCTATCAGTACAGCCCTGGGAACAGATTATTTTAAAAGATTAAGGATCGGGATCAACTCTCCCCAACAGGAGGATCTTTCTGATTATGTTCTGGCAGATTTTGATCAAAAGGAAATGATTATCATTGATAAGGCGATCGATTTCTGCAGATATTTGTTAGATGAATATATTAAAACTGATTATGATCAGCTTTTAAATTATTATAGTAAAAATAAAAAATCCTATTCTGAGAAAATTATTGCATCTCAGGATCGAAAATAATTGGGCGATCAACCCGATTAGGATAAGACCAAAGGAGGAAGTATGTTAAAAAACTACGAAAGTATGATCATTTTGGAACCTTCGTTTACCGATGAAACCTCTAAACAGCATAACGAAAAGATTGTATCCTTCATTAAAGAACATGGCGGCGAAGTGGTTAATACTGACGATTGGGGGAAAAAGAAACTGGCTTATGAAATCCAGGATTTTGATGAAGGTTATTATTTCATCAATTATTTTAGTTTTGACCCTCAAAAAATTATGGATTATGAAAGGGAACTCAAACTTGATGAAAAGGTGATCCGTTTTAATATTCTGGTTAAATGATATGAGGAGGAATTATGACTAGTGAATTAAGATTACCTCGAGTTAACTATGTGGTATTAAGCGGAAGATTAACCAGAGATGTGGATCTGCGATTTATCCCCAATGGGACACCTGTGGCTAAATTATCTCTAGCTTTCGATAGAAACTATCAGAAAGATGGGGAATGGCAGCAGGAAACAAGTTATATTGATGTTGTTGTCTGGAGTAAAAGAGGCGAACAGTGTGCTGAATATCTTCAAAAAGGAAGCCCCGTTCTTATAGAAGGCTATATTAAAACAAGATCATATCAGGATAAAGACAACAATAATAGAAAAGTTACTGAAATAATTGCCTCAAAAATCAATTTCCTTGAAAAAAAGCCATACTCTTCGGAAGATGATTCGGAAACTAAAAATGATTCCAGCGATACCAATAAATCTAAAGCAGATATCATCGATGATGATGTTCCATTCTAGGAAAAAGGAGTAAAAAATGGAAGAAACAAAAGATACAAAAGAAATAAAAGAAAATGAAAAAAAGGTTTATAAACCAAGAACAGGTGGTTCCGGCGGTAAAAAACCTTATAAATCCAACAGGTCTTCTAAAAATTTCTATTTCAAGAAAAAAGTATGCTTTTTCTGTAAAAATAAAAAAGCCGAAATAGATTACAAAGATGTTGGATTAATGAAAAGATTTATCTCTGAAAGTTTTAAAATCTCTCCCAGGAGATTTACGGGTACTTGTGCTAAACATCAGAGAAAACTGGTAATAGAGATCAAAAAAGCAAGACAAATGGCTTTGATCCCTTATTTAGAAAAATAATAGAAGTGTTTCTTGTTGCCTGTCTCTCCGCATTGATTTCAGTTTTTTCACCCTTTTGGGGTTTGATCTTTATATTTGTATCAGGTGTTAAATACCAGAAAAAAACCTTGGTTCAAAAGTTTTATGGTATCTTTTTACTGGCTGTTGTTGCTTTATTCATGGGCAGAATTATCGATATTATATCCTTATTTGATATTCTGATAGGAGTGGCTCTTTCATCTTATCTGTATTTCAGAATATTATCTAAAAGATTTAGTTATCTCCAAGCCCTGTTGTCTGTTTATGTCGTTAATGTAATCTATGGCATGATTAGACATATTCTGTTTTCAAAAAGATTTTTAGAAAACATTTCTGTTGTAACAGAAGAATATATGGAGCTTTTAGCACAATCAATGACAGAAAGCCCGGAAAGATTAACTTTTTTGGGGGAACTTATAGAAACCATGAAGTACATTATCACCAATTTTTATCCCGGAATCTGGGTATTTTCTTCTGTCTTGGCTGTTTATATCGCCAGTTTATTG
This sequence comes from Candidatus Cloacimonas sp. SDB, assembly GCA_001412425.1. GTDB lineage: Bacteria > Cloacimonadota > Cloacimonadia > Cloacimonadales > TCS61 > SDB. The sequence goes on along the minus strand of LKUH01000386.1, from coordinate 954 downwards.
ATATCAGCTAAAATGAGAGAAAGCTGGTCTCATAAGAAAGTAAGACTTCCCTTTGAACTGGTTTATCTGCTTATAGCCAGCCTGGGAATATTTCTCAGCGGTAAATTCAGGATAGCAGGAATTAACGGACTTGTAATGCTTTTGCCCTTGTTTATTATACAGGGATTCTCAATTCTTGATTATTATTGGGGAGATTATTTAAAAAAAGTAAAAGTTTTATTGGTCCTTTTGATAATTGCAATGGTATTTAACCCTTATCTCATAATTATAATAGCAGTTTTAGGATTGACAGATATCTGGTTTGATTTTAGAAAGATAAGTATTAGGGAGGAAATAGATGAAAGTAATCTTGACTAAAGATATAAAAAAAATAGGTTCAGCAGGTGAAGTATTAAATGTTGCAAATGGATTTGCCAGAAATTATTTATTACCCCATAAATTTGCAATAATAGCTACAAAAAATAATTTGAACAGAATTGAAACGATTAAAAAAGATGCTGAAATTGCCAGACTTGAAGTTGAGAACAAGTATAAAGCAATCGCTTTAAAATTGGCAGATGTTGAATTAAATTTCATCAGAAAAGCTGACGAAAATGGTCATCTTTTTGGCTCTGTTTCTGAAAATGACATTGTGAAAGCTCTGGAAGATAAAGAGTTTGAGATTCACAGATCTCATGTGAATTTAGAGAAACATTTAAAGGAATTAGGTGCTTTTGATGTTGAGATTATGTTTACATCCGACATTATTGCAAAAGTAAAAGTTAATATTGAAAACGAATAAACAAGGAGGAGATCTTGGGTAAAATAGTGAAATCAGCTGTAAATATTATTGGTTGGATAATTCTCCTGGCTGCCTTTGGTTCTCTGGGATTTTTCAGTGATAACCCCGCAGTCGGAGTTCCCGCTTTTCTTTTATTTTTTGTTTTGGTTTTTTTCCTGACTTATTTGTATATC
>LKUH01000385.1 GCA_001412425.1 Candidatus Cloacimonas sp. SDB | reverse complement strand
ATCTTGATAGTTCCTTTTGTCTGAAAGATATTGCTTTAGTGAATTTTTTTGATTTCAGATATCTTGATTGAAATTCTGAAGTTGTGCAAGAGTATTGCCATAAATCCTGAAAAATTAAAATGTATTTTACGCTAATTGGATGTGTTATGAAAACTAAATTATTTATTGTCTTAGTAATTTTAGCCAGGATAACGTTAATTTATTGCAGTGAAAATTCAGCAAATTCTGAAACATCTCAGTCTTCCGACAATTTTGCATGGTGCCATATTGCAGCTGGCGACTTTACCTGGGGAAAGAATAGTTCAATTCAGACTATAGACTATGATTATCAGATCATGAAATATGAAGTAACAAATTCACAATATCTCTCATTCCTACAGGAAGCCTATGCATCCGGAAAAATCAAGGTTTCAGATGGTGGTGATATTGTGCAGGGTTATTATTCCGGAGATGAATATTATCCCGAAGGCTATTATGATTTCTACAGTTTAGGAGATAACCGTTCGGAAAATAATTACGGCAGGATTTCCTGGAATGGAGAAACATTTGTTATTAATGTTCCTGCGGGATACAATGAAGGGGATTTTGATGATCATCCGGTGGTCTTTGTTACCTGGTTCGGAGCTCTGGCTTTCGCTGATTACTACGGTTTAAGACTTCCCACCGAACAGGAATGGGAAAAAGCAGCCCGCGGTAATACAGGTCAGGAATATCCCTGGGGTAATGCTCTGTCTGCTGATAAAGCTAATTACCGCAATAGCGAAGATCCCTGGGATAACGGAACCACACCGGTCGGTTATTATAACGGACAAAATAAAACTTCTGACAGCCCATCGCCTTACGGAGTTTATGATATATGCGGCAATGTTTATGACTGGACCGATAGCTGGTATGGCGAATCAAATCCTTCCTACCGGATAATCCGCGGTGGTTACTGGTATAATTTCTCTGTTCATCCTTACCTGCGGTCCTGGTTCAGGGTCAATAACAATCCTGCTGGCAGCGACTATAATGTCGGATTTCGCTGTGTAAAGATTCCTTGATATCATATATTGAACTATCTCTTCCTTAATATGGTTGATTCCTGTCGAAGAAATTATTTTTCTATTCGAAACCTTTCCTGATTATTATTAATTTGGTTAACATCGCATAAGTTTATTACTTGCCTGAAAAAAAAAGAATATATTTTGTA
>LKUH01000384.1 GCA_001412425.1 Candidatus Cloacimonas sp. SDB | reverse complement strand
AATATAGAAGTATTTCATTTTCTTTATATCTATTTTATTAAAATCATTTTCTTAGTTAGATTAGAACTTCCAGTTGATAGATTATAGAAGTAGATCCCACTTGATACTGGTTTGTTATGTTGATCTTTTCCATCCCAGATAACAGAATGTGAACCGGATTCGATAACTTCCGATAACAGAGTTTTAACTTTCTGCCCTTTAAGATTATAGATTGATAGTTCAATGAGCTTATCTTCTGGAATCGAAAACTCTATTGTTGTTTCTGGATTAAATGGATTTGGATAATTATTCTTTAGTACTGGAATGGGGATTACAGGTGTATCTTGGTCCTGCCCATGAATATCATCGTCAGTTAATCCTAATAAAAGATCTCGTTTTTTCTCGAAATCTAACCAGGAATCAGGCTTCAAAGAAGGAATAGATCCAATAAAATCTGATCGATATTCTAATTCTTCCATAATAAGATAAGTATAACCAGCATCTATTACAGCGAAGACAGAGTCAATTTGAGCAGGTGGATCCTCAATTATGTCTTCGAAAAAATCAATAGCATCTTCAAATTCAAACATATACAGATTGCAGAAATTTGCAAGATCTTCAGCAAGAATAATTAAATCAGGATAGGTTTGAATTATAGTATTGTTAAGATAATAATCTTGAAGTGTGCTGTAATCATTATCAATTAGTTTCTCTAAATGCAATAACTTCTTTAAACTACCCTTAGCATATTCAGTTTCAGGATAAAATTCAACTATATCAAAGAAATTCTGTTGAGCTCCTTCAAGATAATCGCTTTCGATTAAATCTAAAGCTGTTTCATACAATAATTCAGCTTCATCAACATTACGAATTCCTCTATGCTCCCAAATCGGTATATAATCATAATCCGTACTATCTGGGTATAAATAAGTAGCAGGATTTTTAGGATCCCAGTAGTTATATTCAATATCATGTACTCCTGTTGTATGATTAATACAGTCTATATGATAATCATTATTATCAATGAAATCAGTATTTGAAATTCTGGTTGGAAAACTACTATGATATACCTTTATTCCTTCATCGTTATTATCGATTGTTTGATAGGGAGAACTTTGATCACCAATAATATATATATTTGAATTATTAGAACCAAATACTGCATATTCGTTATAACTAATCTCATTACATCCTAAAATATCAATACTACTATCATATAAATAAACTGCTGTTCCGTTGTTATTACCAGTTACATCATTATCCTCAAACTTATGTTTTTTCCCAGATCCTGTTTCATAGATATAAACACATGTTCGAGCAGAGCTAGTAATTGTATTATTTGTAATCTCATAATTGGGGAAAGAATTTAGATAAATCGCAGGTTGTGTTATACCATGATCAAAATCACAACTGTCTATAGTTACAATTTCGTTTTGAGATATTAACGCTGTCATTTGAGCTTTAACTTGAGTATCAGTAAATGAAACATTATTCAATGTTAAATTTAATCTGTCGTGATCAATCATCGAATTTTCGAAGCTACCGCCATCAATAGTAATTGTAGTACTTTCAGTGGTTAGTGATGCATCCGTAAATGTTGGATTATTTAATGAAATAGATCCACCACCGTCAGCATAGAATTCGCAATTCTCAAATGTTATGTCATCTATTGTTAATGTGTTTGATGAATAGATTTTTAATCCACCCCATTCGTTTTCGCTTAAGTCAATAAAAGTAACATCATCACCAATAACAATATTACCATAGACAATAATTTTATTAGAAGTTGATTCTCCATAAATAGTTGTACCGTTGCCCAAAGTTAAAGTCGCATTTTCATTCACAATAATTTGCCCTTCACCAGCTAATGTTATTCTAGAATTTGCTCCAAACGAAAATGATAATGATCCATCAATTTCTAAGTCACCACCGATTAAACAGTTACCTTGAAATGAGGTTAAACTATCGCTAGGTGAAACAGACCCAGCAATTCCATTTAGACATGCAAATCTGCTAAACAAAGTATGAGTTTCGGGGTATAATTGAGGAGTTTCAACATCTTCTCTGCTATCATGTGAACCACCTGGATGTGGATTATAATACCCATAATGATTATTATAATATTTTAGTGTGTCACAAGACCAAGTATCAAAATCGTTGGCAAAATCGAAGCTTTCATTGATAGTAATTGTTGAGTCTTGATTAAAGTCAGGAATATAATCTAAAGGATGTAAATTGGTTGAATCATTAAAAGCAGCAACATCAGTATAGTTTTTACTGCCAATTTCAACTTCTTGCAACCAGGGAGAATCAAAATCAGGATATGCACCACGTAAAGGAGAAATAAAATAATAGAAATTCTCTAAATGCCATGCTGCATTCCCTCTGTGTCAAGATGACACTGGACACTTTTCTACACTAAATTAGTGTATGAAAAGGAAGGTGAAAATGGA
>LKUH01000383.1 GCA_001412425.1 Candidatus Cloacimonas sp. SDB | reverse complement strand
GTCGGTTATGGAAACGCGCAGGTAATTTATTTCCCGGCTATATTTATCCAGCATGATTATTTATCTACAACCTTGTTCATTATGATATAAATAGCATAATTGACTAAATAGAGCTATTAAATGTTTCTTGACAGAGCAATTATTCTCTATTAAACAAAAACTTAAAATTATCCTGCCCTTTGTGAGATCAAATCAAGTCAGAAAGAGCAAATGAATCCGGAGTTATCATGCAAAAAGTCCCCATTACGAAAGCTGGTTTTGAAAAATTAAAGAAGGATCTGGAAACTTTAAAAAATGTCTCCATACCTGAAAACGTCCGTGACATCGAAGTTGCCCGCGCGCATGGCGATATTTCGGAAAATGCGGAATACACCGCCGCTAAAGAAAGGCAATCGTTTCTCTACGGCAAGATGCAGGAGTTGGAACATCAACTGGCCACGTCTAATATTATCAATTTAAAGGGATTGAATACCGACAAAGTTGTTTTCGGCTGCTATGTCAGTCTGCAAGATATCGACAACGGAGAAAAAATAAAATACCAACTGCTCGGTCCGTATGAATCCGACATCAGTCAGAACAAAATTTCCGTGACATCCCCCATCGGCAAAGCCCTGATCGGAAAAGCTATCGGAAGCGAAATAAGCGTGAAGACACCCGGCGGCACGCGTAACCTGGAAATAACCGACATCTCTTCTGAAGAATAATCGCTCAAAGTTTCTTAATTAAAAAATTGGCTCGACAACCATTATACCTTGTGTTCTTAAACTTTACCATTATTGATATAATAATATCATACATATGAAGGTAAAAGGGAGAAGTGAATCTGTATTTTACCTTGTGTTCTTAAACTTTACCATTATTGATATAATAATATCATACATATGAAGGTAAAAGGGAGAAGTGAATCTGTATTTTACCTGATGCGAGAGAGCATGTTTAGTAGATGAGATCCTTTTCCCAAAGCTTTGTTCTGTAACTCGTACGGTATCAGAAACCTTCTCGCATGAGAATGAGTTTGCACTTGCAAGGTTGATTCGAGCGAAGCTATTTACCGGAGTAAATATTACTAAGTTTAGGAGGTAGATTTAGATTATTATGTCATTGACGATTCTGGGTATAGATATATCCAAGCAGAAATTTGATGCAGCATTGTTTACAGATGGGAAGATCAGAAACAAGACGTGCAAGAATTCTACGGAAGGTTTTGATGCCTTGAAGACATGGCTGGAGAAACAAGGCGTTCAAGCGGTTCATGCCTGTTTAGAAGCTACAAGCAACTATGGAGAAGATTTAGCCATTTATCTTCATGAATCTGGTCATAAAGTAAGTATTGTTAATCCGGTGCGTATTAAAGGATTTGCGCAAAGCGAACTGATTCGCACCAAGACGGACAAAATTGATGCTTCCTTAATTGCCCGATTCTGTTTGGCCATGAAACCAGATCCATGGATTCCACCTGCACCGGAAATCAGATCATTGAGAGCATTGGTCAGAAGAATTGACAGTCTTATCGACATGCGCAGCCAGGAGAAAAATCGTATTAGTACAGCACATGAGTCCGTAATATTTTTGATTAAAGAACATATTACTTATCTGGATCAGGAAATTGAGAAAATCAGAAAACAGATTGACGACCTTATTAAACAAAATCCACAATTGAAGCAAAAGAAGGATTTACTGGCTTCGATCCCCGGCCTTGGTAAAGTAACTATTTCTCATCTTTTGGCGGAGTTGAATAATCTTGATAGATTTACCCATGTTCGAGAGATGGTAGCCTTTATCGGTCTTGCGCCAAAAGAAACAATCTCCGGATCATCTATTAAAGGAAAGCCCAGATTATGTAAGATTGGACATGCAAGATTAAGAAAAGCTCTTTATATGCCAGCCTTGGTATCGATTCAGTGTAATCCAAGGATGATTGCTTTTTATCATCGTCTGAAAGAGAGAGGGAAAAATGGTAAGGTTATCGTCTGCGCCATTATGCGGAAACTCGTTCATGTTATCTTCGGTGTATTGAAATCGGGTAAAAAATATGACCCAAATTATAAACCATATTTTGCTTGACAAGAACGGTATCTACTTATCTTCATAATGTTTGAGTTGTTAAAATGAAGCTTCTGGGTTGAAAGATGCAACGACTTAAGGATTCAAGTAATTATTACCAATTGGTTAAAATGGACCAAAATGTATCATTTTCATGAGGTCTTTCTTCCTTCAGTACTTCAAACTTTAAGCATACTTCTTTCTGACCAAGTTGTCCTTCGGTCCAGAGACCTCCACGTTTATATAGTGACATTTTGGTTCTTTTATTTCCTGAGTATAGCCAATACTCATCGTGTAACTTACCACCTATAGCTTCCGAAGATGTTCGCACTATGCCACTGTTTGGTACAACTACAAGCCTATAGCCATCCTCCATCTTTAATGGTTCAGCTCCTTGAACCTCATAGTAAACAGAAACCATACCAACAAATTTATCAGGTATTAAAAACCTGTCTCGTTTCGGTTTATTGAGACAGCCTCCAACTATAAGAACAGCACACAATATAATTAGGATTTTATTAGTTGGAGACAGTTTCATTTTGCTCCTAATAAACTAGTTTTTATTATTTCTACGAATTAGTGATAGCTGACCTTTTCTGATTGTAATCTAGCATAAAAATTTGAATTTGAAAAATGTGACTTACAGGAAGCAGTTAATATAAGAGTTGTCTCAATTTTTATAATCTATCTTCTTTAGAATATGCAAAACTAACTCAGATAAAAAAATTCTTCTTATTCTTTACACAAAGGAACTTGCGCCCCAAGGGGCGGGGAATTAGACCCGCATTTATCCCGCTCGGCCTATAGTGACCCTATAGTGCCCTTCAGGGTATTTAGGTTATTCGC
>LKUH01000382.1 GCA_001412425.1 Candidatus Cloacimonas sp. SDB | reverse complement strand
CTTTTATTAATTTCATTTAGTGAGAATTTCAGAAGTCAAGATATGAATTCTTTCATTTGATTTAATATATATTTGTTATCTTTTATTTTATGCAACAATTGCAAAAATGGTTCTGTCTGAGGAGATTGCCAATTCCTGCTCTTCAGCATCAAGATGAGCAACTTTTATTTTGATAGAATGAATAGCTGCAGAATAATAAGAAGCATGCGAGTTATATAAATATATCAAATACGAAATAATTGATACTACATTGTAATCGCTTTAGAATATTCTACATATTTCACTGTTCTACAGGGAGGTGATAATTCCCTAATTCTATCAGTTCTTAATATGAAGAAAGGAGGTCTGTTCAAATGAAAGGAATATTCAGAAAATATGGATATCATTACAAGTTCTTTATTATTACTTTATTCTTGGTTTTTTTGTCTGCCTGTAACGGAGTTGCTCCCACAGGCCCAATCATCAATTCCTTTACTGCAGATTCTACGAATATCATCGAAGGAGAAATTGTAACTTTAAACTGGCAGGTAATCGATGCCGCTAATGTCACTATATTACCGGACATTGGCACAGTTGCCCTGTCCGGTTCTACCTCGGTAGCACCAACAAAAACCACTACTTACGTCATAACTGCTACAAAAGGTACAGAATCAAGCACAGCCAGTGTGACCATTATCGTGGAGAAGACCCTCATTATCCAACCTGGATCAATAGAAGGCAAGGACAGTTATGTCAGTTCCCTCACACCAGATTTTAATTATGGTCCCAATGATTATTTATCTATTGGACAAAGTATTTTCTCTACCCTTGGTATTCACAGGGATAAAGTTACTATTGACTCTTATCACTTAAGAACATTTATTCGATTTAGCCTGAATGCACTTCCGGCTGATTCTGTCGTTGTAAATGCAGTCTTGAAAATGTATCAAGCAGCTTCTTTAGATACATCCGGTTTGATGATTGGCGTACATCAAGTGACTCAAGATTGGGAAGAAGGCATAATTACTTGGAACAACAAACCCGATTACCTGACAGTTCCAGAAAGTACAGTTTCGGTTCCTACTTTTATGACTGGCTGGCTGTCTTGGGGTGTCACCTCATTAGTACAAGGATGGGCAAATGGAAGCATAGCCAATTACGGAGTAGTCTTTCAGGATGACGGTGTGGCTATGGAATTTATTTATATAAATTGCTACTCTTCGGATTATGCCGGGAATCCTACTTTGCGTCCCAAATTGGAGATTACATATTA
>LKUH01000381.1 GCA_001412425.1 Candidatus Cloacimonas sp. SDB | reverse complement strand
AAGCAACAATTTTATTTATAAATTTTTTAAAGGGATCATGAACAGTTTTAATCTGCTGGATCTTGATCTCTTCATCCTGAAATAATTCCATAACATGATAAAGAATACCTACGGTTGTAGCAAATTTCGGGTTATTAAGCCTGTCGATCGGACCGTTCAGTCTGGAAAGATCAGGATAACCTATTTTAGTGGACATATTGAAAATCTCTTCGGCTAAAGCGTCAGAATTAAGCAATAGAGATGCTCCGCCAGTAATAGTAAGGCCTGCGGTAATCAGTTTTAATTCGTGGTGTTCGTTCAGGATACGGTAGGAACCTTCCAGGATTTCTCTCATTCTGGCTTCAATAATGTCTACAACATATCGTAATTTTTTCTTTTTTGCTTCTCTGCCTCCGATGCCTTCGATCTCGATAATGCTGTTATCGGAAACTTCGGATGCAATAGAATTTCCCATATTTATTTTTATGCTCTCGGCATTGTTAGGTGATGTATGAAGACCGATAGAAAGATCCTGAGTTATGTTAGTTCCACCCAGTGGAATAACTCCGCTGAATCTGATACTGCCTTTATAGAAAACGGCTATATCGGTTGTGCCACCTCCGATATCGATTAAAATAGAACCCAGGTTTTTTTCCACCTCGTTAAGCACGGCATGTGAACTGGCCAGCGGTTCCAGAAATGTGTCGTTAACCCTGTAACCGGCAATTTCCACACAGCGGGAAATATTGCGAAGTGTATTAATGTCTGCCATGACAATATGGACATAGGCCGATAGATTGAAACCGCTCATGTTGACGGGGTTCATAATTCCTTCCTGTCCGTCTATCTCATAATATTGCGGGATGGCATGAATAATATCTAATCTCTCATTACCCTGTTGGATCTTCACATTATTTTTGGAATTGGTAATTACATTTTCAACATGATCCTGATTGATCTCACAGGGTTCACTACCTGTGGTTAAGGATATTCGGCCCAGAGTATTTTGACTTTTAATATGGTCGCCGGCTATACCGACAAAAATATTTTTTGCCTGCATCTCAGCCATTTCTTCAGCTTCAGAAATAGCCTCTTTAATAGATTTGGCAGCTTTCATCATATCAACAACAATACCATTTACCAGCCCGAATGAAGGTCCTACAGAAATGCCCTTAACTTCCATTTTATTATCTTCACCGACTTTTGCTATAATGACGCCGATCTTGGTTGTTCCTATATCAACAGCTGTTATGGTTTGCCCAATTTTCATTCATCCTCCGAGCGAACGATCAATTTATCCTTGAATCTGAGATCGATAATGGAATTTTTTTCAAATTTCCGATTCTGTTCCACAAAATTATATCTATTAACTTTATCTGCGATATCACCGCTACCCAGAATTATCTGAAAGCCGTTTTCCAATTCAATTAAACAGATTTCTCCGTTATTTTCGTAAATTTCCGATATCTTCTCGAAAAAATCATTATCAGTGTTTCTGATCTCATAATACAGATCGATAACTTCCAGTAGGAATTTATCTTCAGAACTGGTTCCGGATACAATATTTTCTGAGCTTAACTGAGTATTAACAACCGGTAGAACTTCCCGAATATCGAAATTCAGATTATCCAGAAATACTCCCTCACCATCCACAGGAAAAAGTTGACCTGAAACAGTCTTGACCAGAAAAATAGCATTTCTCTCCTCGAATTTGATCATCAATTTTCGAGGTAAGATCTTTTTTATCCTGATCCTTTTTATTCGGGAAATATTTTCGTATTTTGCAATTATCTCCCTTTTTGAGACAGTAAGAATGTTCTTACCCATAAGATCCAGCGAGATGTTAAGCAGAAAATCTGTTTCAAGAATCTGGTTGCCCACGATCTCAATTTTTTCTATATTGAAGTAATCGAGATTTCTGAAAAGTCTGTTTAATCCCTGAAAACCAAAAAATAATATAGAAAACAGAAAAATCAGTAAAACAAAATATCTGCTGGACCCACTCTTTTTCTTTCCCATCTAAAGACCTAATTTTAAATCACTAAGTATCTATTAATTATGAAGATAACCCACCTTAAACCCATTTTTGCCATAAGTCTGTTAAATAAAGCAAATCACTGTAAAAAGAGAACTTAACAATTTACTGTCAATTCTTTTTTCCGTTTTCATGCAATTTCTCCAGTGTCTGCAGGAAGGTTTCGGCATATTGATAAATATCACCTGCCCCCATAGAGATCACTATATCTCCCTCAGTTGTGATTTCCTGCAATTTTTCAACTATTTCAGCGTTTTGCTCTATGTAGATCACATTTTTATGGCCCGATTGAACTGCTGCATCCGCGATCATTTTACCGGAGACATTTTTAATGGGGCGTTCTCTGGCCGGGTAGATCGGCGTAACTACAAGCAGATCGCATTCAAAGAAAGACCGACCGAATTCCTGATAAAAATCTTGTGTTCTGGAATAAAGATGGGGTTGAAAAACAGCAATGATGCGCTTATCAGTACTATTTCTAACTCCTTTCAAAGTAACTTCTATCTCGGTGGGATGATGAGCATAATCATCGTAAATTGTTATGCCTTGGGCAGAACCCTTGAATTCAAATCTGCGGAAGACACCATTGTAATTTTTCAATCCTGTTCTGATGGAATCGAAATCAATATCCAGCTCCAGGCCTGTTGCTATTGCCAGTAAAGCATTCAGAATATTATGTTCTCCCATGACATTTAATTCCACTTCTCCCATTAACTTATCGTAAGCATGAACTTCAAAACTGGAGCAGAAATTTTGAAACTGGATCTTTTCCGCCCTGATATTTGCCTGCTGGGAAAATCCGTAGGTGATGATCTTTTTATTTATTTCAGGAATTATCGACCTGACACCTTTATCATCCAGGCAAACGATAACACTGCCGAAAAAAGGTACTTTATTGGCATATTCAATAAATGCCTGTTTCACCCCATTCAGGTCTTTATAACAGTCAAGATGATCTGCTTCTATATTTGTTATTCCGGCAATTATAGGGCTTAAAGTAAGAAATGATCTGTCAAATTCGTCAGCTTCCACCACGATGTATTTTCCCGATCCCAGTAAATTGTTAGAGCCATAGTTTTTGACTTTTCCACCGACAATAACGGTAGGATCGAGTTCTGCAGCAGAAAGCACACTTCCAACCATTGATGTTGTGGATGTTTTACCATGAGTTCCAGCAATTCCGATTCCATAGCTCATGCGCATGATCTCAGACAACATTTCGGCTCGGCGTATAACCGGAATTTTTTTCCCAAAAGCGGCAATAATCTCAGGATTTTTGTCATTTACAGCCGAAGATTTAACAACCACATCGGCATCCACTACATATTCTGCCGCATGTCCAATCTGAACCGGGATTCCTTTTGAGGTGAGGTCACGAGTAACTTCTGATTCACTGATATCTGATCCTGAAATTTTGAAGCCCTGATTCAGCAGAAGTTCAGCAATACCGCTCATTCCAATACCGCCGATTCCGACAAAATGAATTTTTCTGGTTTTACCTAACATTATATGTCCTGTTTATATTATTATCTCACCGCAAACAAATTCGATGTGTTTTGATTTATTTTGAGAATTCGATTTTAGTTCAGCAAGTTGCTCTGAGTTATATAAATTAACTAAATCAGAAAAGAAAACATCATCTTGCTTTTCCATATTTATCTTCCTTACAATTTGTATAAGATGATGCGGGAAATTAACATTTAAAACCTCATCGAGCATTTCTGCATTTTCGATGAATTCCTTATTTTTAATATTGTCTTTCATCAAAGTTTTAATTCTTTCTTTAGCCTTTCTAATTACAAGATTTATTTTAACTTTATGGTTGTCGCTTCTAATAATTTCCTTATAGATTTTTTCCAATTCGTTTAAATCATTGAAAAACGTCTTCTGTTGTTTTGTGCTTATCATCAATTCTTTTTCATCATGATTACATCTAATCTCAGCAATAACTTCGTTGAAATCGGATAAAATATTTTCTCCTTTTTTGATAAAAAGCTTATAAAAATCTCCTGCTCGGAAAAATCCATAACTACCTTTATGGATCTTGCAGGATTTGATAGAATGCAGACCTAACTGTAAACGCTTTATATATTGCATATATTCCGGTTTAAATTTCGCTAAATTTCTAATAATCTGTTCTGCTTCATCCAAGGTAAAATCAGATTCTTCTGACGTTTCCAGTTCATCTATATCCCGTTTATCATAGATTGTGTATAATGCAGATTCATTAAGTCTCTCATTTTCAGTTAATATCTTCTCATCTTCTCCAATGTATTTATGGATTTCCTTGATCCTTTGCTCTAACTTTTCCTTCAGTTTTATCTCTGATTCAACCTGGCTTACAGGAAGAAAGTTACGAATAAAAATTTTATCTGCTTCACTTCCTATCCTATCAACGCGACCGGCTCGTTGAATTAGTCTTACCGGATTCCAATGCAGATCATAATTGATAACAGCAGAACAATCCTGCAGGTTAAATCCTTCACTTAATACATCAGTAGCAACTAAAATATCAACTACTTTATCTCCATTATATTCATTTGCAATGGGAGCAAAAGCTCCTATCTTCGAATCTATCTGGGTACTTTTACCATTTACCAGTTCAACATTATCAAAGTAATTCAACATTCTATCCGATAAATAATCTGTTGTATCTGCATATTCACTGAAAATCAGGATTTTCTGCTGCTTGCATATAACTCTCAAATCATTTATAATTTCTATTAGTCTGTCATATTTAGCATCATCAGTTGTTGGAATTGTTTCTAAATATTTTTTTACATCTTTAAAAATCTCCAGATCAAATTTCAAGTCCTCAATTAGTTTATCAATATTGAAATCTTCAGTCTTATATTCATTATCCAATTCATCTACTTTCTTCAGAACATCTTTCAGTTTATAACGATAAATAATTTCCTGTATCTTTTCTCCAGCAGGCACGATCTTTTTATCTTCAATTATCCGGATAAACTTGGTGTAAATATCTATCATGTTCAAGATACTTATCCTGAATGCATAAATTGAACTTTCCAAACGTTTAAACAAGTTGATTTTGTGGAATACTCTCAGTGTGCCAATTACCTTCTTTAATTGGATATAAGGCTCTAATTCCTGTTTATCCTCGGTTACATATTTCCAAAGATCATAACGTGAATAAGTTAACTGCTTCAATAGGTCTTGAATTTTTGAGTACAGGTCATTATAAGTAGAATTGATATTATAAGTCTCAGTTTTCAGTTCTCTAAGTGGGAATGTAATTTGATAATCATCATTCACATAGAACTGTTTAATGTGCTTTCTGGTTCTGCGGATCACCAGATATTTCAATAATTCCGGTAATCTGTACTCACCATTTTCCACTTTGATAAACAAATTCCTGAGATGCGGTTCTTCCAGACTGTTGGGAAAGATATTTTCCTCTGATTGGTGGAAAAGCTTTATCTGGTTATAGATATTCCAGGGAGAAGTATTCTGCGGTGTGGCAGTCATCAGAATAACCTGTTTACCTATGAGGAAAGGCTGTAATTCCCGATACATTTTCGTGTCGCTGTTGCGGAAATGGTGGCTTTCATCGATCAGCACGACATCTCTATTTTCATAATTATTCAAAACACTTTCGTTATCATAGATCCCACGATACAGCATTCCGCGGGATATTACGACAGCATCAAACTGAAATCTTTCTTTGAAGCGTTCCCACATTTCGATGAGACCGGGAGGAGAAATGATGAGAGCACGTTTATTGAGATGTTTTAATAATCCTGCTCCGATAAAGGATTTCCCCAAACCCACAACATCACAGATAAAAACGCCATTATATTTCTGCAGCCACTCGTTTGCCTGCATGATGGCAACTTTCTGGAAAGGATAAAGATTTGGCATATTGTCCCAGTTCCAGATGGTTGAGGACTTTCTTTCCAACGAGAATTTGGTTAAATGATAAAGTGTGAAAATGTAAACATCATAAGGACTGATTGTCTTGAGCGCCCAGGAATTTTCGATAATGCTCTGCATCGAATCATCAAAGGGAACAGCTTCTTTCCACAACTCATCAAACCAGTCATTCAATTCTTCGTAATTCTTTTGACCCCTTACATAAGTATTGAGTTCTGTATTGTGATAAAATCCACTCATGGTAAGATTGGAAGAACCAACAACTGCAATTCCTTCCGCTCCTGATGCTGTGGCAATATTCTGCTTGTATTTAAAGATGTAAGCTTTGGCATGCAGCGGATATCTGGTATAAACTCTGATTTCCAGTTTTTTAGATTTAACGAGTTCTACCAATTTCTGAATTTCCAATTGTCTTTTTACGGAATGAGGAAGAGCTTGAATATTTTGTGTAATTTTCTGTTCTATTTCGGTTTTAAAATTAGTTTTATCGATTTTTCGTTGGAATTTCAGCTTTTCCTGACTCTCTTCAAGCTCATCAGGGTGCAATGTTTCTGCCAGAGCTTCCATCAATTGTCGATTCAAATTTGAGCCGATCAGGATTTTCGCGTCTTCCAGCTTTTCAAGATTTTCGGCAATTTGATAGAAACCCGAAAGATAAAGATAGCCCACAGCGAATTTTATCTTTTCGCTGCCTGCCAGCATGTCATTGACCACATCTTTCAAAAACAACTTTCGATTATCGATTATATCTGAGCGAGTTATCATAATTTACCTTCTTCAATCTGGGAAGTGAGATACCAATAGTAAAAGGCTTCTGCATCAGATTCTTTTAATGGCATCAATTTGCTAAATCTTGCATGAATCTTTGCATCTCTCAATTGTTCTATTTTCTTTTTTGTATACTTCAAATCTATTAATTTCAGATCAAATCTCTCCTTTTTTAATATTGTAGCGATCAAAGCAACTTTGGCAGCATGTTTTTTCGCTAAATTTACAGAAAAGGGTTCAGATATAAGAAACTGGTTTAATCTATTACAACCTTTATTCATAATAGTCTGAGCATAATTTCGTCCTACTGAAAATCCTTCAGAAGAAAGTTCCAGACAGGTTTGAATCGTATCATTCAAAGTCTCATCAATTTTAAAATGCTGATCTCGAATTTCACAATTCAATTTATGACTCATATTATAAGCTTCATTTATCTCTTGCAAATCATTTGCTGCATCAAATAGCAGAGAAATATCAAAAAGCTGTTTGATCACATTAACAGGTCGAAATGTATCATCTTCTAATGGAATGCCAATTGTATCAGGAGCAAATGCTGTGAGTTTATCACCCAGAAGTGATTCTACAGTAGGAATTTTAACTATTAAAGCTTCATCTGTTTCTAATAGATCACACTTGATCTCTTTTTCTTCAATTTTGGGGAATCTAGGTTTTGCTTTAATAATGTCTAACAAGACAAATTGATCATCAACATCAGGAAGCACTGTATCATAATAAAATCCCAGATTCTTTATCATTGGCAGATCATGTTTTCTATCTGCATCCTTAAACCCTTGAAATCTAGGGTTCTTTTTAATTATTGCATCAAAAATTTCAAGATCAAAATCTCCGATAATATCAATATCGGTAGATAACCTGCGAGGTTGTGGAAAATGCAATAATAAACTGGTTCCACCCTTGAAAACAAAATCTATGTTAAGGTTCACAAGTTCAGATAAAAGCTCAAAAGCATAGATCGTGTTTTCAGCATAAACAGGATTCAATTGAGCATTACTTTTTTTTATCCCGTTTATCCAGTTCAGTTCAAAGCATTTCTCGTTAACCATAATTTACCTCTATCCTCTACCGGCAGTATTTGGCGATTACTGCCGATAGCTGATCAGCTCTAAAATCTTCTAAACGCTTATTATATCTGTATAAAGCAGCTAAATTAAAAAGATGTTTCGTAATTAAAAATTCTTTTATCATTCCTTGCTCACATTTGTCCCATCTACCCAATAACTCTCCAATATTGGTTGAATGGGACAATCTGTTGAATGCATTCTTCTTAGCACATAATGATTGATTATGTCGATTTCAATAATTGCTCTGCCAACAATATTTCCAAAAATTATTTTATATTCCCATTCATCTACTATAGGTGAGACATCCTTTTCGATATATAAATCGATCAGTATTTTTTCAATTCTGGAATAATGAGATTCTACCGGTTCACGGCTGATCGCCGGACGTAGTATATATGTTTCAGTTTCCACATTGAAGATCTTCTCAGCTTCCGATCTGGAGGGATTCAAAATAACATTTTTGCCTTTTATGATCAATTTCTCATAAATCGTCTGCAAGTGGTTTTTTTTTGCAAAAATGAAAACG
>LKUH01000380.1 GCA_001412425.1 Candidatus Cloacimonas sp. SDB | reverse complement strand
TCCTCATTGCTTTCCAGCAGGTCTTTACTGAATAACTCATATCCTGTTTGCAGACTGCTAATTTTTTCCGCCCTGGTCAAATTCACATCACCATTTACTTTCAGGGAAATTGCGATGGATTCCTGTGCCAGAAGCACTGTGGCTGAAATTAATATGAGAAAGAGTAAATTCAATTTTTTCATATTTCCCCCTATTCAATTTCCAGATTGGAGATCTGCAGCTCTCCAGACAGAATCTTCTGGAGTAATTCATTTAAATAATCAACCGATTTCTCTTCACCGTTCAAATAGAGAACATCTAAAGAATAACCTGCTTCCAATAACTGCATGATTTCTTCCATGCCTTCAATATTAAGTTGTTCCAGAAAGTAGATGAGGGATTGATCTTCGCTATTTTGATAATTTTCTTCAACTATATTAAATATAAAAAAATTACTTTCCAGAGAGTTTTCTCCTTCCGGCAGCGGAGAATTTATTCCTGCACTTATCTGCCAGGCATATGGAGTTCCGTATTCCAGAGGGTAAGCAGCAGTCGGATAAGAAAATACTGTAGCGTTGGGAATGAATGTCTCAAATACCGGGTCTGATTGTAAAGCTATATCATCGGGATTATCTACTGTATCGTCGATTTCGTAAATTTTTAAAGTGAAATCTGCCAGATTGGAAAACCAGACAAAATAAGGATTTGTATCTGTAATCGCGGCTGGAGTCAGGCCAAAGGGGTTTCCGGGAGAAATAAGTGAAATTGATGTAGGAGTAATAATCGTAAAAGTAAAAGTAGCAGGATTTGATATCTCCAGCCCTGAATCATCGAGCAGAATAATTTCGAACATATAGTCGCCATCAGGAAAATATCCCAGTTGCATAACCAGATCTCTGAACTCATCACTTGTATCCAAAATATCGTCCAGATCAAGGCCTTCCACATTATAGAAGTTGTTACCTGCTCCCGAAACTATGATATCCCTGTTATTCATCACTAAAACTTCTCCCGCTTCCAGAACCTCGAAATCTGTTCCCTCCTCAGGTTTTATTACTGCATCATTAATCAGGACATATTCACGCCAGTAGAGCGAAAGGTGAATCTC
The DNA here is from genome assembly GCA_001412425.1 of Candidatus Cloacimonas sp. SDB. Lineage (GTDB taxonomy): Bacteria > Cloacimonadota > Cloacimonadia > Cloacimonadales > TCS61 > SDB. The sequence goes on along the minus strand of LKUH01000380.1, from coordinate 5,911 downwards.
GTAATCGGAAACATTCCCGTCAGTATTATTGTTAACTGTAACTGTGAAAAGTATGGGCTGCAAATTTGGATTAGCCGGATCCAGGTAGGCGGGATAGAAATAATTATAAATTTGTCTGGGAGGGTTTATCTGCAAAAGGACAGATTGACCTGTTAAAGGCAAAAAAAGTACTGCGATCAACAGAATAAGTAAAATTCTTTTCATTCAATTCTCCTTATAAAAATTAACTGAAGAAAATTATTTTTTCCAGCAGTTCTGCGAAATCCAAACCGGCTGCTTTTGCCGCCATAGGTGTTAAACTAAGGGGTGTCATACCGGGTAGAGTATTAAGTTCAAGAAAATAAAAATTATCTCCGTCAAAGCGAAAATCTACTCTGGCGTAGGCTTTACAACCGAAGAGCTCAAAAATTCTGCTTGCGGAATTTTGAATGATTTCAGTCTCTTCTGAAGGGAGTGGAGCGGGGATTTTGTAAACCGTATTTCCGCTGGTGTATTTATTGTTATAATCATACCAGCCCTTTCGGGGAATTATCTCAACGACGGGAAGAGCTTTCTGCCCCAAAATTGTGACAGTAAGTTCTCTGCCCGGAATAAATTGTTCACATAAAACTAAATTGCTGTAATTGAATGCTTCCTTAACTGCATTTTTCAGATCTTTTTCTTCAGGGACAAAACTGATCCCAACAGAAGAACCTGAATCATTTGGTTTAACAATGCAGGGATATCCTATCTTTTCATGCACCTGCCGGAGATCAGGTTTTTTTCTATTTCGGACAACTATTTTTTCAGGAACCATTATTCCCAGAGATTCTGCCAATTTGGCGGAAATGATCTTATCCATGGCTAAGGCACTGGCTCTGCACCCCGAGCCGGTATATTTAATTCCGTGCAGATCAAATAATGCCTGAAGAGCGCCATTTTCACCTTCTGCTCCATGCAGACCATTAAATACGATCCTGGCATCTATTTTCATTATTTCGGAAACAAAAAGTGACCAGGAAGAATACTCCGAAGGATCAATTAAGTAAGTTTCATATCCTTTTGATCTTAGCGCTTTTTCAATCTCACCCGCTGTTACTTTGGAAACTTCCTTCTCTTCGGAAAACCCTCCGGAAAGGATAATAATTTTTTTATTCATAGCTTTACCCTGTTTTTAGCAGGTGAGATGTCAAGCATTATCACGCAGGCTAGCAAGTAACTTGAAAAAATGCGGAAAAGATTTCAGCACAGCTTTCCTGCCGGAAAGATTGATCTGAGGAAAAACCTGTTTCAGCAGGCTGAAAGACATGATCAGACGGTGATCATGATGTGTTTCCAGCCGGCATTCCGTGGGTTCAGATCGTAAGGGAGTTACATGCAATCTGTTACCCTCGTACCTTAAGCTGCTTCCCAGTTTAGGAAGTTCCTGCAGTAAAGCCATTAATCTATCCGATTCCTTATACTGTAGCTGATCAATTCCGTAAATTTCGGTGGGAGAATCTGCCAACAGAGCCAGACAGGCTAAAGTCGGAACTTGATCGGGCATTGTGTTCATATCTGCTTTTATTCCGGTTAATCTATCCTTTTTTACAGTTACCAGATTTCCGTCATATTCAATCTTTGCACCCATCTCCTCCAGGATCTTCAGGAATTTGTGATCAGGTTGTTTCGATCTGTCTGGAACCTGAACTTTTACTTCACCCTCATTCACAGCGCCTAGAGCAAAAAAATAGGCAGCGGAAGAAAGATCCGGTTCTATGCGATACTCATCGGGAATTGTGATTTTCTGCCCTCGTTGAACGCGATAAGAGTTGTTCTGTTTTTCTACCTTGATTCCGAAATCCTGCAGAATATCCCTCGTCAGATCAATATAGGAAACTGAAACTGGTGTACCGGAGTAATGGATTATCAGATCTTGTTCAAGTTGAGATGAGCATAGCAACAGCGAAGAAACAAACTGGCTGCTGATAGACACTGATACGTTATAATTTCCACCCCTAAAATTAATGCCTCTAAAACTTAATGGCAACTTATCATTTTTGAATTGCACTCCGCTATTTTTCAAAATATTAACCAGCGGTTTTACAGGCCTGCTCCGCAACTGCTCACTGGCATCAACAACTGAATCAAGTCCCGGAATAAAAGCCAGTCTGGTTAAGAGAAATCTTAAGGCAGTTCCGGAATTTTTGATGAAATAGGTTTGACCATCCTGGAATTTTTCCGGAATTCCAATGGTGATGGTATTATTTTCCTGAATGATCTTCATGCCCAATCGGCGTAAATTCTGCACCAGGGTAATAATATCTTCGGATGAGGAAAAATTTTCCAGTTTCAACGGCTTAGTCATAAAAGTGGATAAAATCAGGATCCGATTCAAGATCGATTTTGATCCTTCCAATTTTATTGTCCCATTTAAATTAAGTATTTTATCCATATTTTCTTCACTATTTTTGCAGAAAATGCCGATGGAGTATAATTCAGTCAATAAACAAATTTTCTTTGACAATATAAATCGCTAGAAATTTGTATAGCAGAAATTAATAAATGAGAATGTTATGGAAAAATTGATCTTAATCAATAATATCACAAAAGAGTACAAGATGGGCAAAATAACTGTTCCGGCGCTTAATGGAATTGATCTGGAGATAGCTGCAGGAGATTTTATAGCCATAATGGGGCCTTCCGGCTCTGGCAAATCTACTCTGATGCATATTTTAGGCTGTCTGGATACACCCACTTCGGGTGATTATATTCTCAACAGCGAAAAGGTCAGTGCCATGAAGCGCAATAAACTGGCAGCAATCAGGAACAGGGAGATCGGATTTGTGTTTCAGACCTTTAACCTGCTTCCTCATTTGAATATTCAGAAAAATGTTGAACTTCCCCTGATGTATTCCGGGTTGGGGAAAAAACAGAGAATTCGTCAGGCTAGAAAAGTTCTGGATGAAGTGGGTTTGAGTGACAGACTCAGGCACAAGCCATCAGAATTATCGGGCGGACAAAGGCAAAGAGTTGCTATCGCCCGTGCTATTGTTAATGAACCTGCTATCATTCTGGCAGATGAACCTACCGGTAATCTGGATACAACTTCCGGAAATGATATTCTGGGAATTTTTTCCGAACTGCACTCCCAGGGACATACAATTATTATTGTAACACACGATAAAGCTGTTGCAGACAGGGCTGATAAAGTAATAAGCCTGGTGGATGGACTGATCTCCAATGGCAATATCTCTTAAAGAAAACATTTCCATCGGATTTTCCGATTTCTGGTCACGCAAGATTAGAAGTATCGTAACCATCACAGGAATTATTTTAGGTACGATGTCGATAATTGTTGTTTTATCACTGGTGAACGGCATAAATCAACAGACGCTGAAATGGATGATGGAGCGAGGTGGTCTTACCAAAATAACGGTAAGCAGGAATTGGGAATATCAGAGTGAGACTGACCAGAAAAACTACTTCACTCTGAAGGAATTCTATCTGATCCGCTCTCTTCTTCCGGAAGCTGCATATTTTACCGCCCGGATCAGCAGGAATTTTGAGACAACTTATGCTGATAACCGTTTCAGAAGTAGCGTCAGCGGAGTACTTCCGGATTTCAAGTATATCGAAGATTGGGATGTATCGGAAGGAAGATTTTTAAGTGAGTTCGATCTGAAGAATTCCACCGATGTTATCTGTATCGGAAGTAAAGTTAAAGAAGAATTGTTTGGCAATAAACAGGCTGTGGGTCAATTCATTACTGTAGCTGATAAACGTCTTCGGGTAATCGGGGTTATGGAACACAGATATATGAAAGGCGGCAACATTGGTAATGAAAATGCTCTTTCCTATATGAACAGGTGGTGTTATATTCCCTTATCAACCATGATCAACAAAATCAGAAATCAAGATGAGATCTACAGTATTTCTCTGAAGTCGCACACAGTGGAAGAAGCTTCACTGCTCAGGGAAAAGCTGGAAGCAATTATTTTAAACCTGCGACGTAACGAGCCTGTATTCAATATTGAATCCGCTAAAGAAGAAGCTGCTCAAATGGAAGAAAATGCTGCTAGATTTCAGTTGATTTTCTTTCTGATAAGTGCGATATCACTTTTTGTAGGTGGAATTGTGATTATGAATATCATGCTGGCAACCATTCAGGAAAGAACCAGAGAAATTGGAATTAGAATAACGGTAGGTGCCCGAAGAAGAGATATTTTCCTCCAGTTTCTTGTTCAGACTGTAGTGGTAACATCACTGGGAGGTGTCCTGGGAATCGTTTTCGGTCTCTCAATTTTAAATCTAGTAGGAAAATATCTGGATATTCAATTGATCGCAAATGGCATGATGATAGGCGTAGCATTACTGGTATCTGCAGGCGTCGGTCTGATTTTTGGAATTTCACCCGCTATAAAAGCAAGTAAATTGAATCCTGTTGAGGCACTAAGATATGAGTAAAAAAATCAAGAAGTTTCTTCAAGCTTTCTGGGTTAAGTTTTCTCAGGAAGGTATTCCTAAAGAATCAGCAGCATTAACCTTTGTTACAATTCTGGGATTTGTTCCCTTTCTCATTTTCATCCTCTTCCTGCTTCCCGAATTACCCTTTCTGCAGCTGGAAACTCAGCTGAAAGATATTATTATTTCCATTTTTGTTCCCTCCTCTGCCGAACATATTACGGAATATATCAACCAGCTGATAAACCAGAAAATTCCCTTTAACCTGTTTAATTTTATTATCCTGCTTATCACTTCCTTCTCGCTGTTCAAGATCATTAATGATTCCTTTGATAATATTCTAAATGTTCATGAACTTAAAAAGAAAGGTTTCGTAACTAATATGGTAAAATTTTTCGGTATGACTGTTTTCGGAGGCATACTCATATTGATCCTCTTCTCTGCTACATCCATGCCGATTGTAAATAAATTTATCGATTTCCCTTTTCTACACAAAAGTTCACTGTATCTTACCCCTGTAATCCTGCTGTTCATAATTTTCTCACTGGGATTCAGTCTGATTCCTACTATTAATATAAGAAAGAACTCTATCCTGATCGGTTCGACAGTTTCTACAGTATTATGGATTCTGTTTAAATCGCTATTTAACTGGTACATTGCAACTTTGACCAACATCGAGCTGATTTTTGGAGTGCTGGCTTTTGTACCTATTTTTCTTTTCTGGATCTATGCTAACTGGATAATAATACTCAGTGGCGTAATTATTGTCTCAATTCTGGAAAACAGACATATACGCAGACCCAAAATAAGCGAAGCTAAGCAAAAGATCAGGCTAACTTTTGAGAAAATTGATGAAAATAACGAATATGACAGCATTTGTTCCACAACAATATCACCAGCAGAATTGAAAAACATCCTGGGGAAAATGCTCAGCGAGGCAAAAGAAGAAGAAGAAGAATAACCTTTGCAACAGAAGAGGAAAAATTAGTTTACAGAAATAAGGGAATATTCTTTTTCGGCTTTGTTTACGGAGACGTGTCCGAGTGGCTTAAGGAGCACGCTTGGAAAGCGTGTATACGGGTAACTGTATCTAGGGTTCAAATCCCTACGTCTCCGCCATTTTTTTTTAATGGAAATAAGACATCCACTAGCCATAAATTGATTTGATTCTACATACAAACAGGGATTTGAACCCTGGCTGAGATAACCACTAATTTAAACCCTGAAGTTTGCGCAGAAAACTTCTGAATTAAATTTGCTTCGGCAAATTTAATCCCCTACGTCTCCGCCATTTTTTTTTAATGGAAATAAGACATCCACTAGCTATAAATTGATTTGATTCTACATACAAACAGGGATTTGAACCCTGGCTGAGATAACCACTTTATTTTCTCGTATCCTTTTTTTATATATCTCGTATCCTTTTTTTATAAATCTCGTATCCTTTTATTTATATATCTCGTATCCAAGCCCCAGCTTGGATACGGTA
>LKUH01000379.1 GCA_001412425.1 Candidatus Cloacimonas sp. SDB | reverse complement strand
AAAACTCTAATTCCTTTTTTGCCAGACTGATAATATGTTCTCCAAAATACTCTTTCACCTTACTGAGTAATTGGATGTTCAATCCTTCGGTTTCAGTAAGGTCCAAAGTAACTCTGCAATCGGACCGAACACCGTCACCCCAGTTACCGGCAACTGCTGTTTTTTTCATAAAATTCTCCTCTTTAATTATAGCTCTAAAGTATTGGATTTATAAAAAATCTTTTAAATACTCATAATCCGGCTGCAGCTCACCTTGATGAGCTATACAGGCTTTTTTTATGATATCCGGAAGAGATGATTCAGCCAGAGTTTTTGAATAATCATTAGAAAGCATGGTTTCCATAAAAGGCATCAGAGCATTTGAAAAGTTATCCGAAGCTTCCTGAGGAAATTCACAGGGTAAATTATCTACCGCCATAACAGCAAATCCGTCACCCTTATAACCATCTTTTTCAATTCCGGTTGCAGGATTATAAATATAAACCGGTTTATCAGGAAATGTAGCTTTCACCGTTGCCTGTACCGATCCATTAATATCGCAGGTAATATCGCCGATAATTATGAGTTTAGTTCGGGAAGACTGCAGCTTTTCCAATTCCTTTCTGGAAAGAAATACCGGACAATTGGGATCCCAGTATATTGCATTTATATACACGCTGCAATAAGGCAGATATTTTCCCATTGCAGACTCGTATTGCGAGGGATTTTCATAATAATGTTGTAAGGAAAATTCTTCACCATCCTTTCTTCTGACCATATGTTTTTCTTTAAAAGTAGTCAAATATAACTTGTTATTTTTTAGATGCTTTTGTTGCTGCAGTAATTCTTCCGGTTCAATTTCTTCTATGGGGAAAGCTTCCAGAATAACCCTGCTGCCATGAGACACATGACCGTATCCCATAAGAAAAACATGTAACGGTGCAATTTCCGGTGGAAGACCCTGGATCGATATCTCACTGCCAATCTTTTTAAGCTTTTCAATTGCCTCATTTACCGATTTATATTGATAGGCAGGTTTCACTTTTAAAAAAGGTGTTTCCAGATCATAGTGTTCTTTCAGTCTTCTTCCCAGACCATGCAGAGTATCAATCATACCTGCATTACCGGCATATTCTCCAAAAAAGATCAAGCGCCGTCCTTTCTCGTCAGAAATCTTTTCATAATCCAGAAGAGTGATATTTTCATCCAGAATTTTCTGCAGCATCGCCATATTGTAATCCTGTCCTTTAACCGTATGTGAAAAGAACAGATGCGGTTTTCCGGGAATCAGATCAGCAAGGGGAATTTCTTTAACTCCGATAATGAAATCACATCGGGAGATATCTTCAGCTATTACTGCACCTGCAGCAGAATATTCTTCGTCTTTATATATTCTGATTCCGGAAGGCTGTACTGTCACTTCATAACCGGCTCTTACCAGTTTGCCGACAGCTTCGGGGTTCAATGGAACTCTGCGTTCCCATTTGTTCTTAGTTTCTCGTATTATTCCTAATTTTTTCATATCGATCTCATTTTAAAATTTTAGTTAAACCTTTCAATCACTTTTATATTCATCTTTTCAAGTTCTTTTAAAACGGGAGTGTAGATCTC
>LKUH01000378.1 GCA_001412425.1 Candidatus Cloacimonas sp. SDB | reverse complement strand
TCTCAGAGGAAAAAAGCCTTGACCTGTATCTCTGTGATAATCAGTTTAATTTAACTGAACTTAGTCATTAAAACAGGAAAGAAGGAACAAAAATAAGATGTTTTATAACAAATAGGAGTCAACTATAAATAAATTTGGATTGATTCCATAGATTTTCATTGAATTTAGTTTTGTTCTTTAAAAGCGCATATAGTGTTCTAATGAGTTTATTAGCAACCGCGATCACAGCTTGTTTGTATTTTTTCCCTTCCGCCATTTTCTTATCAAAATAGCACCTAAAATAAAAAGAGTAATTAATGGAAGCAACCGCCATCTGCCAGATAGTTCTTCTGAGATGAGCATTACCTCTTTTAGATATGTGGCCATTTACATTTATTTAAGACCCACTCTGTTTAATAGCAGGATCAGTGCCGATATAAGCTCTGAGCTGATTATGTGATTTAAAATTATTGATATTACCTTTCTCAATGAGGAATTTTTCTGCAGTAGTTTGTCCTACACCTTTAATGGAAGTAATGATCTCAAAGTTCTGTTTCAGGTTATCATGGACATATTCTTTCAGAGCAATATCCATATCGCTTTTCTGTTTATTGATAAAAAACAGAGTTTGTATTTTCATGATAAGAACTTGCTGCAGATATTTGTCTTCAGCCCCGAAAGACTTTTTTGCCATACGAACTAATTCCCTGGGAGAGAGTTGTACTTTGTTACCGGAGGTTTTATTAAAGATCCTTTGTATTTGTATCGGTTTGAGCTTACTGATAGGTACAGCTCCTGGAGCTTTAAGAAGTAGCAACAGCATAGTTTTGGTGAAGACATTGTAGTTGTTAACCAGTTCCGGAAAGAGGATCTGCAGATGATTCTTGATCTCGGTTTTGATTTTGGCAGTTTCTTTTGAGAGTCTGTCTCTTTCACGAGAGAGGTTCCTGATAGAGGGAGAAGGTGCCTTATCAAGATCGATCTTGTTCTGGTTATGCAAAGTAAAGCAGGCGATCTTGAAGGCATCGATTTTGTCTGTTTTGCTCTTTCTCAGGGAAACAGATTTGATGAAGTTATTGATCAATAGAGGATTAACCACGGCAGAAGCAAAACCCTCATCTTTTAAATGAAAGAAAAGGTTAGTATGATAGATACTGGTAGATTCAAGAACAACCAAGATCTGATCACGATCAAAATCAACTAAACCGTCTAATAGCTCATTGAAGCCGTCTGTATCCATGTTGTACTTTTCATTAAGTATTACTTCTTCATTTTCATTGATCAAACAAGCATCGAAAGAACTTTTAGAAACATCAACACCAAGAAAAAAAGAAAAATTACTCATAATACACCCCTTCTAATGTTTTTGAGTATCAGGTCTGCCCTTATCCAATCTCCATCTTGACGGGAACTCTTAGGTTCAATCAACCAATTGGATTATTGAGCAGTTAACAGACTCCTATAGGGACTTTTAAGTCCTGATAATATGAGGTTATACTGCCCTGAACACTCTATAAAAACTTTTTCAAAATATTCACCCCATGGGGTAAATGACTCATTAGACACTTATATGATTTTGTGTATCAATAAAAAAATATTTATATGTAGGAGTTTATATGATAAGATTATTAATTGTACTTTTCCTTTCATTGTCTTATATGATTTTTGCTGTTGAGTTCGTAGTCTCAGGATATATCTATGATCTTGATATTGCAGATATTGATGCTGATGGTGATCTTGATGTTATAGTAGGCAACATTATAACAGATGATCCTGACTCTATCAATTTTTTAATTAACAATGGAAGTGGTGAATTTACATTATTAACACAGCAAATAGATGGTGGAGCATATTTAAAAACAGAAGATTTAGATGGAGATTCATTAGTAGATATATTATCAAGAGAGAGTTCAAATTATATGCCGAAGTATTATAAGAATCTGGGAAACCTTCAGTTTGGTGAAGCAGATACAATATTATTAGAATATTCACATGTTTGGCAAGAATGCAAAACTGCAGATTTTGAGGGTGATGGTGACATAGATATAGCATTTGATCGCTGTGGATCTGATGGTGAATGCCATATTCTGATAAATGATGGTGAAGGTAATTTTGATGAACAATTTGGTTTTTTAAGTGATGATGGTATAGGTGATTTTTATGTAGGAGATATTAATCAAGATAATTATGTAGACATTCTAATTACTTCTAGTAATGAACCTTATTTGTACCTAAATAATGATTTTGAATTTTTCCCCGTTTCTATCGATAATATGCATTGGAGCGACTGTTGGTTAATTGATATGAATCAGGATTCATATATTGATATAGTTCTTAGTGAAGATATCCCATCATTAACTAAAATATTCTTCAATAATGGCTTAGGAGAGTTCAATAATTCCCATATTATTGCAATGCCGCCCTATAGCATTATTATGGATATTAGTGATTATAATAATGATGGGTTCCCTGATTTTGCTGTGCAAATGGGCTATAATCCTTATGTGTATATTTGCTTTAATGAAAATAATAGTTCATTAAGCGATCCTGTAATGTATTATTTTGGTACTGTCTATAGTTTTATTGTTTCATCTGCAGATTTAGATGGTAATGGTTTTAATGATTTAGTAGTTACTGGATACCATGTTAATAGGGACTATTATGGAATCTCAGTCTTATTCAATGATGGTTCAGGTAATTTCCTTGAAAATCCACAAGTCGATGCAC
>LKUH01000377.1 GCA_001412425.1 Candidatus Cloacimonas sp. SDB | reverse complement strand
CCTCCAGATAAAAAATGTCTTCAACTTTAGCGTTAAACAAATCTGCGATTTTAAGAGCTAATTTTACAGATGGATTGAATTTCCCCTTTTCGATGGAATGGATCGTCTGACGGGAAACATTCAATTTATCAGCCAACTCCTGCTGGGTAAGTTCACCATTCAGGAATCTAATTTTTTTTAAATCATTATTCAAAACCTGCAAATTAACCTCCTGAATTCCTGCAATATTTCAAATTCAAATGTAAATTATAATTGTCTTAATGTCAAGTTTTATTTACATAGAAAGCAATTTATTTCTAAAGTGTGATCTTTTTTGCAAAGATTGAGCTATTTGATAACTTAAGAATAAATCAGATCAGATAGAAGAAAAAGCCAAAGAAAATACTGATATTAGCAAGTAGTAAACACAGATGACCCAGAGCATGATTAAATTTAATTCCCTTCATTTCTTCCATAATTAAACCAGACAGAAATAAAATTATCGCGATGGCAATCCAGATCATGAATGCAATTGATACCAGCGGAAAGTTAAGAATAAAGAACAGAATTATATAAATAAAGATCAAGAATTGGATTATTGTAATAAGCAATTCAGTCATTCTACCGTAAATAGCGGTTGTAATAATTCCAGCTAGATTAAGAAAGATGAAAATTGACAGATAAATCCAGCCTTTCATGCCATCCATCGCTACAAGTGTTAAAGGTATGAAAATCCCGATCAGAATAAGGTATCCGGAGCACCGTTCCAATATTTTAAAAACTTTTTTTGCTTCGATATTAACCAGGCTGTGAAAAAGTACGGAAAAGATATAATAAATATTCATAAAGGCTGCGAATATCGAAAAACTGACAATTTGAATCGTATTTCCTTTTAAGGCAGAAAAAACAATGAGTAACGCAGCTGTTGTTAGATTTAATCCAAACCCAACCATATGTACAATCGAACTGGCTAAATTTTCTGCAGGTGTAATGGAATAATCAAGGTCTATTCTATCCATAATTGGTTTGGGAATTTTCTTTTTCATATCTTATTTACCTCCCGAAGCATCTGAAGAATAAATTACGAATGGAAAATATTTAGTCAAGCCCAGAAGTTTTTCCTGATAGAAATACGCCAATCTAAACTTCCTGGAGCTACTTGATCAGGATCAGCTTATTTCGGGCTGATTTATCCTCTGTTCGTAAAATACAGTAATATACTCCGGAAGAAACCTGTCTATCATTGTCATCAGTTCCATTCCAAATTACTTCATAAAATCCAGCTTTTAATTCTTCTGAAACCAGTATACGCACTAACTGACCCTTAATATTGTAGATCCCCAGTTGGACAAAACTGTTTTCTGCCAGCTGATAATTTATAGTTGTTTCAGGATTGAAAGGATTAGGATGATTACCTGAAAGTGATGTTACCAGCGGATTCAGATCATCAGAAGAATTAGTAAGCTCAATCTCCTGCAAAGAAGGTTCTGATTCATAAATATTATAGAGCGCTGTTAGACCATAGAAATAAATTCCCGGATCCAGATCAGCATCAAAATAATAAAGACCATTTGTTTCTGCGATGAAGATATTATTACGATATATCCTGTACCCAGTAACATAGTCATTGGGAGATTCCCAGCTTAATATAACATTCAGACCTGTCGGAGTAGAATTAGCAGCCAGATTTGCGGGAGGTGGTAAAATTATTTCAACATTTGTTGAATTGGAAGCTTCGGACTCACCCTCATCAAAAACTGCTGTTACATAATATTCGTACAATCCCGCATCCAGTTCCATATCATCATAATGAGTTACCGAAATCTCATTGATCTCACTAAAAAGTATGCCATTTCTATATAGATTGAATCCGGTTTGAGACCTTATCTCTGTGTGTTTGTTTCTGTTGTCAGAATCTGATAACAGATCTGGAATCTCATAAACCTCGGGAGGAAAATTTCTTTCATCGCGATTGAATCCAGGTGGATCCCAGTTCAAGTGTACATGATAAATATTGATTTCACTGGTAAGATTCTGCGGAGGATATTCCATAGTAGCTTCTGTAAGAATGAAATCAAGATAATGCGTTGTCCAGGGAAGCAGCACTTCAAAATCTGTCACAGTCTCACGCAGATAACCGGGCAGAAATGCTGAAATATCATAAATTCCAGGTACCACCCGTAAGTTAAACTCGCCCGTTTCAGAAGGATTGGCAGAAAAATCCCCAGCTGACAGCAGAGTTTCCTGCACATTACCATTCCCATCCGCCAGAGTCACCGTTCCAATAATAAAGGCTTGCGGAACAATGGGTACGTGATCAAGAACAATATTATCAAGAGCCCAGTAATTGATAGATTCAGTATCACCTTCAAAATAAAAAGAAAACCTGAATTCAGCCGATCCTACATCAGGTGTATCAATTATAAGTTGAGTAATTTGAGTTGGGACAACATCATTATAGGAAATAACATTATTCCAGAATATTCCGTCATTGGAAGTTGCAATACCGGCTGCAAAATCTGAACTCAGCGGCATCAGATTTTGGCGGAATTCCAGAATCAGTTGATTCGATCCCAGAGTATTGACCGGTGCAGATATAAGCCTCTGACTTGTTTGATAGGGAGTTCCACCCCAGAATAGAGCTTCAGGAGGGGTTCCACCAGCTGCATTGCTGTAATTACCGATCCAGTTTGTTCCGCCTTCCAATTCCCAGCCTTCCGGCGGAAAAGAGTTAAAATCTTCCCTGAAATTAACCGGAACCTGAGCTATATAGAATGGAATATCCCCTGAAAATTCATAACCCATTTCATCAGAAACTACCCAGCTTATGATAATTTCAGCTCCAATCTCAACTCCTGCATCTGCCGAGAATTCCAGTTCAGCAGTTGAATTTGAAAAGGACTCAATCATACCCAAATCAACTGAGCTGTTATTTGTGGACACAAAATTAGAATTAAGCATTATTTCTGCAGATAAATCGTTGGAAACTGATCCACCCGTGTTACTGAAAATTAATGAAACAGGTGCTGTTTCACCCGGATCCAGCAGACTATTATTGATGTCATTAACTCTTACACTACTTAAGACTATTTCAGGTGCTCGGATCATTATGTTAAATGGCATAACAGCATTCCCCTGGTCAGACTGGACTTCCAGGTGCAGAATAACCATATGCTGGTCCGGACAGATATCCGCTATCTGCAAAGAAAAATCTGATAAAGAGTATTCAACTGCTCCAGTGGCGATATCATCATACTCGGAAAATGGATTCAGCACTTCAACATATTCATCATCTGTTGTAATTATGGCAGAAACATTGGTAGCTGTAATACCGCCCAGATTTTTTAACGCAATGCTTAATTCGGCAGATTCAGCATAATCAAACTGTCCATTACCGTTAGAGTCATTCAATTCATACCCATTAAAAACAATATAAGGATCATCAGTACTTACTGGAGATCCTGATATTGTTAAGGCAGTATAATCATCAACAGGTGCAGCTGCTGCGGGATACACATTGTTATAGGTATACTCCAGTCCGTCGCTTCCTAAATGATCTTCAATACCGATTGTGGCATATTGACCGTGATTCACTAGAAAATTTTCATAGCTGCCCTGGTCTGTATTGTTTACTTCCAGATATTGCAACAACAGCTGACTATCCCCATGAGAAGTTGGATATATATAAGGATCGTAAATAATTGCCTGGAAGGTCTCAAGCTGATTATCAAATTTATTTCTCAGTCGTGACCATTCTATAATAAAACGATCCTCAACTTCATCAAAATAGTAACAGACTTTACCGCCGTTAGGAATATAATTATTGCCTGCAACATCTCCCATTTTCAGATCATCCCAGAATACAGCCACCATTGGCGAAGGTCCCAAAGGTCCGGGTAAATTCCAGTTCATGAAAGAATGGAGATCAACACTACCCGGAGCAAACCAGCCATTGGAGCAGACAGTTATGCTGGAGTAAGTTATCCCAAAAAAGGTCATGGAAAACGGTAGAGGAATCTCCGCTGATGTTCCCATATTCCCTGGATCTACCAGGCTGGTTATAACCGTACCACTTCCACCGTATTGAGGATCTATCTCGACCCACTCGAAGGGTTTTGTATTAATATATTGCAGATCATCATTATCGTAAATGTAATGTCCAAAAGCATCGGGTCCCAGAGGATCATTCACCGATACATCACCAATCTGCAAAGAAAAACTATTATTCTGACTGTAGCCACTGGCGTTGTAAAATTCTATTCCAAAAGAGATCATGCTACCCGGAACAATGGAATTAGCGGCACTGATATTGAACAGATCGGCAGAATTAGTCTGCTGCCCTTCAGCCGGAATATTCCCGAATTCTCCTTCTGCATCATTTATTGTGATTCTGCTGTCATTACAACTGATTGTAGCAAGAATGTTTTCCAGATCGGTAATGCCGATATTTCCTGCGATCAGTTGCAGATCAACAGTCTCTCCAGGCTGAAATATATTATCATTTCCATCTTCAATAAAATAACCCGTTATTTCAAGATGCGGACCAAAGGAGCTTAGGTAGATCAAGTCGGTCCAGTTATTCCCGGAATCATCAGATATGAAAAGGTTCAAAACAAACTCTAAATTACCAGTGGCATTTTCATCCAGTTGCAGCAGAAAATTCCCGGAACTGCTTGACCCAGCCGCTATGGAATAGAAATCTTCCTGAGGCTCGAGCAGAATGATATCTGAACTTGTTGTCTCAATAGTTGCAGAAACTCCATTTACCTGGAATGTTCCGTAATTCATCAGATTAACTTCCAGCTCAATAATCTCACCCGGATTGATCAGTCCGTCATTATTTCCGCTGGAGAGTCCCGCTTCATCATCATCTATGGTAAAAGAATGCAGATTAACAAAAGTTTCGGATTCCACAATTTCCACCTGCTGGATCTCAGGAATATAATTATGTTTCGAGGCTGTAATTGTGACCTCCCCGGCTATATCTGCAATAACAGGTAAAATCACCTGCCCGGCTGCATTTGAATAATCACTGACAAATATCTCGTCATCACCCTTTAAGATCGTCACCCACACATCTTCTACCGGAATTCCGTTTTCATCAGTTACATCAATTACCAGATTGTTTGTTCCGACTGAGATCTCAGATTCGTAAATCAAGTTCAATTCTTCGGGAATATCTGACCATAATTCCAGACCTGGGTCTCCCATCAGGTTATTCCAGTAGGAAAATTTTACGACATAATCAAAGGGATTCTGGGGATAAGTATTGTATAATACTAATTTCCCTTTAACGAGTGCACCTCCGGGCGTAAAAATCTCGTCAACAAAAACTCCTTCGTAAATGGCAGCATCAATCAAATTATTAAAGCAGGTATGGGTATAACCCGTGGCTGTAGAAATGGCAGCTATGGCACCTTTCGGAACTGATGGAGAACCGGCTTTCAGAAACCTTTCGCTGATACAATCTGTTGTCCCTTCAAAATTACCGGTCAAACAGGTTATCGCCACCGCAAAAGGTAGCATGTAACCATTATTAAGACTATTACTGATATGATTTACAGACCAGCCACTCATAGCGACAAACCCTCGATAATTGAAATAGCTGGCACCAGCATTGAGACCATTGGCTATTTCTGTCACCCAGTTTCCAGAATACACCTCGGTACATGTGATATTTGGTACAGAAACACCCATCATATCTCTGATATAAATTTTTGTATCAACGCAGGATTGCCCTGAATCTGTAGGATCTCCAACCAGAACTGCACTGTTGAACCAGTTCGGATTACCCAGGTAGGGATTTTTTTCGTAATTCAATATCTTAGAAAGAATTGTCTGAAATTCGATGATTGAATTAAAAGAAAGTCTGCCGACAATCACATCAGCCAGGATATCATTTCCTTCCAGTGTGGAGTAAACCTGATCACCTTCTCCCGTATAGGGTGGATTTACATAATGCCCGGTGGGAATATTGTAGGCTCCCCCGGCATCACCCACCAGACAGATATATTCCGGAGGATTCTCCCAGTTGTCATAGGCTTCCTGAATGTAGTTCAAAATCGCAATCTGGTCTGTGCCCGCAATTGCTGTAGATACCGCTGTAACTTCAAAACCTTTCTGATGTTTCCATTCCACCAGATCCTGCAGATAGCCTGCTATCCCCTCAGCTTCAGGATAAATAAATAAATAGGAAGGAGTCTGATAATCATCCTCACGCTCTCTGATAATTTCATAATTTGTAATAATTGATTGATAGATCTTTTCAAAAGCCCGTGATCTTTCTCTTTCTGCTGTTTTAGTATTGATCCCACCTCTGCCGGAAACCTTTAAAGTAAGATCAATATTGTTGATAATTCTTAATTCCCTGCTTTGAGGATCATATTGAAAGGGATTAAATGTTACCGGTACGACTCTTAAATCTCTCAAGATTACCGGTTCTCCAACAACAGCTATGTTTTCGGGATAAAGTTCTCCATTCCGATAAAAATCTTCATTCAGGGAAAAGGGGATCTCCCGACGGTTACTTTCTGTCGGCAAAGGTTGCTTGGGATACAGTAGAATATCATTGATTGTGCCATCATTAATCCCTGTCACTTCAATTTCCACCTCACCCTGGTTCGGGACAGCAAAAAGTCTGGTAATAGATGGTAAATCAGGTTTTCCGAGATTAAACGTCCCGCCTTCAGAGGGTATTGTAATCTTTGAATACTCTTCGTTCTCTACTACGTTTTTATCTAATTCATATTCTAATAAGTTAAAAAATATTTCGGTTTCATAAAGATCGTGAGCGGAATATTCAACTAATGGTAAACCTTGGTTGGCAGATATTTTTATATTTTTGCAATTAAGAGAAACAGCTAAGAAAATAAGAATTGCCAGATTAATTTTTTTCATAAATATTTCCTGATTTTTATTGAACTTTCAGCAATAACCGTTCCAAATAATTTAACAATCACAATATCTCAGTCAATATTTATAAAATATTATAAGAGGTCCATTTAGATTATTTTCCAGGAAATTCCAGGTCAAACTGATGCTGTAAAAGTTTAAACTAGTATGTAATAATCAACATAGTGTTTAAACAAGTGGGCATTTACTTTAATTTAGGTGCATTTTATCTTTTCTGATGTGAGAGTTTCTATATTAAATGCAGCTCTTTTCCTATTTGTTCAAATTTATCCAGAGCTTGATCAAGTTGACTCTTGGTGTGGGTGGACATAAAACTGCAGCGGATTAAACAGTCATTCGGAGGAACAGCTGGTGGTATGACCGGATTAATGAAAACTCCTTCTTCATCCAGTCTTTTCCACATACCGAAAGCGTTGTTAATACTTCCAACGTGTAAAGGTATTACAGGTGTATTGGAATTTCCTGTATTGTAACCCATTTCTTTAAAATTTTTAGCCATATAATGTGTGTTATCCCAGAGCTTTTCAATTCTCTCAGGTTCTTCTTTAATTATTTTTAAAGCTTCCAGTACAGTTGCAGCAGAAGCCGGAGGAAGGGAAGCGCTAAAGATCAATGGTCTGGATTTATGTTTTAAATAATGGATTATATCTTTGCTCGCCGCGATAAATCCTCCCGCTGAAGCAAGTGATTTACTGAAAGTACCCATGATGATATCAACATCATCGGTTCTGCCAAAGTGCATGGCAGCACCGGCACCTGTTTTATGCAAAACTCCAAGCGAATGAGCTTCATCAACCATAACAATAGCTCCATATTTCTTGCCCAGATCACAAATTTCGGGAACTTTGGCAATATCACCTTCCATACTGAAGATGCCGTCTACTACAATAAGAGAATTCTTGCCTTCAATATTTTTTAAAGTTCTCTCCAGGCTTTCCATATCATTATGATTATATCTCACCATTTTTCCATAGGAAAGGAAGCAGCCATCCAGAATTGAAGCATGGTCAAATTTGTCTGTTACAATATATTCTCCTCTGTCTACCATGGCAGATATAGCACCCAAATTTGCCATATAGCCAGCTGAAAATGCCAGCGAATCTTCCTTGCCGACATATTCCGCCAGTCTGGCTTCCAGTTCAATATGAATATCCAGAGTTCCATTCAGAAATCTTGATCCGGCACAACCTGTACCATATTTATCCGTCGCCTGCTTGGCAGCTTCTATTATACGGGGATGATTAGTTAATCCCAAATAACTGTTCGAGCCCATCATCAGCATTCTCTTGCCATTAACTGTAACTTCAGTGTCCTGTTCAGAACTAATGATCCTGAAATAGGGATAATGCCCCATTGCCATAGCTTTTTTAGCTTCCTGGAAATTCAAACACTTGTCTAAAAGACTCATATAAATATCCTTATCACTTTATTAGTGTAAGTAAAATTTTCATTTGCCCAACTCATGTCAATAATTATTATTTCCCTTATTTAAGAAGTAAAATCTTTCGACTTATCTGGTTTGAGCCAGCTTGTAATATGATAAAGTAAAAGCCGGAACAAACAGTTTCTCCCTGCTCATTTTTCCCATCCCATTCAACTGAATAATGTCCCGGGGAGAAATTACCCTTCACCAGATTTCTAACTTTCTGACCTTTGGAATTAAAGATAAATATTTCCGTATTATCAATTTGTTTCCGATCATTTTTCTTTTTTGAACTGTTCCCCTCGTCCGTTAAGGTAAATGAAATTGTTGTGGAAGGATTAAAAGGATTAGGGTAATTATCCAAAGTCAAATTCGGGAAAGCTATAAAATCATCAGCTTCTACATAATAGTATTCAATTACATTCGAACTGTCAGATTCTATCTCATGCACATTCACGGCAGTCACATAAAAATAATACTGTCCTCCCCCATCACCCGGCATATCCTCATAAGTGAATTCAGGTTCCACAGAAGTTCCGATTATTTCATAAGGTCCGAATTCATGAGAAGAATAGATATTGAAATATTCAAATCCCAGGATCTCTTCAAACTCCCAGGAAAGATAAATTTCATGCTGAATATTAATAGCTAATTCAAGATTTTCCGGTGCAGGAGGTGTGGTGTACCAGTATAAAGGCTCAAAAATAACCTCACCGCTGGTCATATTGTCATAAGCATCAATTATCGTTTCAGCTATTTCATCCGGATCAGCACTATCCCAAAGATTGTTCTGAGCCATCACCTCTGCTGAAGAATCGTTGTAGATGCTGTAAACATTACCATACTCATCTATGTTATCATGAATATAATTCATCCCGTCATCCAGATCACTTGCGTTTTCAACATTACCGATATTAGCCGTCGCACCCGCAGTTAAATAGAATCCTGTAAAATTACCGGATACCTCATTTCCGGTAAAAACACCTTCCGCACTTGCTCCATAAAGCATCACACCTGCCCCGGAATTGGCATCTCCCGCTATAAAATTGTTCATTATCTGATTGTTATGAATATATCCCTGAGCGCTGTATAAATAAATCCCGGTAAGATTATGTTCGATCAGATTTCCAGTTATTACAGGAGCCATTGTACTGTAATCGAATAAATTAGCCATTGTTATTCCCTGTTTACCGTTATGATGAATATGGTTATTGGTTATTTCGGGACTGCAGTTATGGCTGTTGCTCTGCAGCGATAATTGAATTGCACCATAGTATTGAGGTCCCAATCCGCATTGTGTCACTTCGCAGGAATCTATCAGGACATTGGAATTATCAACAATCGTAATGCCGCTTTTTAAAACATTGGCAATCTTTGTATGCCTGATCTCCATATAGGAAGGATTGGCTGAACTGAGTCCGGAAAAAGATACACCTTTCTGATGATCATCAATATGGCAGTGGTCAACCAGTATCGGGCTGTTCACCGAGTGTATGCCGTAATCATTTATATCGTCTGTATGGGAAACTCTGCAGTAGTATAATTCACTCTGACCCGCTTCATTTTCAAATCTCAGACCTCCCCAGTTAATTCCCTCATTTCCATGAAATCTAATTGTATCGGCAGCTGTACCATTCGCCACAAGATTCCCCAAAACTGTTATTCTAAAATTTCCCATAGCTACAACTTCCACTCCTGCTTCGATCTGAAGAAGTTCGCCGGCTGGGACCGTTATGTTGCCAATCATTTCATAGGGATTATCCGCACTGCTCCAGGTTCCGGACTGATCTCCTGATATCTCTATTGCTTTCAGATATAACAGACTGAATAAAAACAAAATAAAGAGTGCTTGTTTCATAATTACCTCCTCTCTGCAACTTGATTTAAATAGAAATTTTCTTCCTTCTAATCATTAAACTTCTTACCGATAATATGATTAACGCTGAAACTGCAATAATTGCTCCGATCCATTTCAAAGTTGTCAGAAAGCTTACTACTGCAGCTGCGATAAGGACTCCCAGAAAAATGAAGAGAATCGATTTCCAGAATTTTAAACCGAAGAGATAGGCAGCCAGAGAACCTGTCCAGGCACCGGTTACAGGTAATGGAATCGCTACAAATAGCATGAGGCCGATCTCTTCATATTTCTCGATCATCTCTCCTTTTCGCCGAGTTCTGGCAAAAATGGCTTCTAATATCCTTTTCAAGATAGGAACTTTGAAAAAAAGCCTGGTTATCAAATCAAAAAAAAGCAGAATAAAAAATATCGGGACCATATTACCCGCCACAGCTATCGGAATAACTTTCCACAAAGGAAGTCCATAGCTCAATACTCCCATCGGAATGGCACCTCGCAACTCAAAAATCGGTATCATAGCAATCAGGAAAACTTTATACTCATCAGCAAACTGAAACTGATCTATTCTTTCTCTGACCTGATCTTTTAACTCCCCGGCGGTAAGGAATGGTACCAATAAGATTGTTATTAAAAATAAGATCAGAACTTTTTTCATGCTCTCCAGCCCTCTTTGCCGATAAGGGGAACAAAAGTGCAGCCTCCATGATTAGATGTTATAAGCTCATCATTGCTCCTTTTTATAACAATTAGATCCTGACTGAATTGACTGCCGGCCGGAATAACCATGATCCCGTTTTCACCCAGTTGTTGAATTAAGCTTTCCGGAATTTCGGGAGCGGCTGCAGATACAATGATCTTATCGAATTTATCGCATTGCGGTTCCCCGCCCTTCCAGCCCTGAGTCCCATCACCAATCAGATAATTCACATTCCTGTAGCCTAATTCAGTTAAAAGTTTTTTCGCCCTCAACAGGAGAGTTTCAATTCTTTCCACAGTGAATACTGCTTCCGCCAGTTCAGCCAGTAAAGCAGTTTGATAACCTGATCCCGTACCAATCTCCAGGACTCTGTCACTTTTCTTCAATTCCAGAAGTTCAAGCATTAACGCTACTATATATGGCTGCGAAATCGTTTGACCGCCTCCAATTTTCAGAGGAGAATCTTCATAAGCTAAATGCTGTAAATCTTCCGGAACAAAAAGATGCCTTTCAACTTTTATAAAAGCTGCTAAAAGCTCTTCCGAATAGATCCCCCGCCTTTTGATCTGGTTCTCTACCATGAGCCTGCGACGGTCCATCATCTTCATTTAAAATTTTCCCTTTCTATCCATTCATTAATTTTTTGCAAAGATGCTTCTACTGTGAAATTCGGACTGATCGGTGTTATCGAAATATAATCTTCATACAAAGCCTTGAAATCTGAACCCTCAACATCCTGCCAAAGTGGTTTCGCACCTCCGATCCAAAATATTTTACCTCCATGTTGATCAGTGTCTTCTCTCACAAAATCCTTATAATGCCTGTTGCCAACTCGAGTGATTTTTACTCCCTTGATCTTATCTCTGCTCAGATTTGGCACATTGATATTGAAGACCTCATTTTTACCGATCAGTTCCTGAAGCCCCCCGGAAATAAATTCCCGCATAAATTCAGCAGCAGTAATGAATTTCTGATTGGAGTATGAACTTATCGAAACAGCAATAGCTCTGTAACCCATGAACATTGCTTCCAGCGCAGCAGCAACCGTTCCCGAATATAAAATATCCTCCGCCATATTCTGCCCTCCGTTTATCCCCGAAATTACCAGATCGGGAACTTCCTTTAAAATTACTTTAGATGCCAGAATTACGCAATCAGCCGGACTCCCGCTGACAGCATATTCATTAGCACTCTTTTTTATGATCCTTAAAGGTTTATGCAGCGTAATAGAATGCGAAGACGCACTTTGCTGACTGGTTGGAGCAATAACAATTATCTCATGCCCTGCCTTTTCCAGTACTTTTTTTAACGTTTTGATCCCGGGTGCGTTTATACCATCATCATTAGTAAGCATTATTTTCATCTTTGTTCTCCATTTCTTCCAAAAATTGCGTGAAAAATTATTTTTATAAAATTAACAATGTCCCTAAAATGCGATATGTGGCTTTCCTGTCCAATATAAATTGTAGCAATTGGAATAAAATCAAATCTGCCTCCCAGCCTGGCATATTTAATAATAATTTCTGATTCCAACTGGTAACGTGTTGAGCTAAATTTTAGATTTCTGATCAGGTTCAAATTGTATAACCTGTAACCGGATTGTGAATCATATATCTTCCGGTTGCTTACCAGAGAGACGATAAAGCTGGTTATTTTGTTGCTGCAGATCCGCAGAAACGGCATCCTTCCGCACCTGAAATCCCGCTTACCTATGATCATGTCACCATCAGATTCATTTTGCTTCTTGATAAAATTGGGAATCTCATCCGGATCGTGTTGTAGATCTGCATCTATTGAAATAGCAAACCGGAAACCGGAATTAATTGCTGCTGCGAACCCTGCTATAAGTGCTGCCCCTTTCCCTCGATTCTCCGGAAAATCTATCACTTTCAGAAATAATTTCCTGCCCACCTCCATAGTGTTGTCGCTGGAACCATCACTCACTAATATGATATTCTCCCGCAAAGACACTTGCGATATTCGAGAAATTAATTCCTCCAGATATTTATCTGCGTTATAGGCAGGTATGACTATAGCGGTATTATTTATTGTAGCCTTCATTATTTCCTTATTATTTTTTTAAAAATTTATGAATTACAACAGCTTTGTGTCAAGTAAATCGTTCGCATTGATATTGGTTGACATTTAAACACCCTTTCCTAAAGGGGAGAAAAAAACTGGAGAAGAGTAATGCAAGAAAAGATCTTATACGGAAACGTCGGAAGCCAACTGGCAATGGAGTTGGAAGAAAAATATGGAGCTCACAATTATCATCCCCTGCCTGTGGTTATTGCTAAAGGTAAAGGTGCTAAGGTCTGGGATCCGGAAGGAAAGGAATATTATGATTTTCTTTCAGCCTATTCAGCTGTTAATCAAGGACATTGTCATCCCAAGATCATTAATGCCCTTATCGATCAGGCAAAAATACTTACCTTAACCTCACGAGCATTTTTCAACAATAAACTGGGTGAATATGAAAAATTTCTAACTCAATTCTTCGGGTATGATATGGTGCTGCCAATGAATACCGGCGCTGAAGCTGTAGAAACTGCCATGAAGATTTCACGTAAATGGGGCTATGAAAAAAAGGGAATTGCAAGTAATAAGGCTACGATTGTTTTCGCCGAAGGAAACTTCCATGGCAGAACTCTGGCAGTGATTTCAGCTTCAACAGACCCTGTATGCCGGGAAAATTTTGGCCCCTTCCTGCCCGGAATCGAGAAAATACCTTATAATGACCCTCATTCTCTGGAAATGATCCTGCAGAAAAAAGGTGAAGAGATTTGTGCCTTCGTTGTGGAACCTATTCAGGGTGAAGCCGGAGTTTTTGTCCCCGATGAAGATTATATAAAAAAATGTTACGAAATCTGTAAAAAATATAATGTCCTGTTCGTTGCGGATGAGGTACAAACCGGCATAGCCAGAACCGGACGTATGCTCTGCTGTGATTATGCCGGGATAAAACCAGATATCGTTATTCTGGGTAAAGCTATATCTGGTGGTGTGTTACCTGTATCAGCTGTACTTGCCAATCAGGAAATAATGCTGGTTATTAAACCCGGTGAACATGGTTCAACTTTCGGTGGATTTCCCCTGGCTTGCACCGTGGCACAAGCTGCTTTGGAAGTTATTAAAGAAGAAAATCTTACAGAAAACGCAGAAAAATTAGGTGAAATTTTCAGGGCAGAATTAAAAAAGATCGATTCACCTTTAATCGAAACTGTGAGAGGAAAAGGGCTACTCAACGCCATCGTCATAAAACCGCAAAACAACATTGGAGCCTGGGAGGTATGTCTGAAACTGAAAGAAAACGGACTGCTGGCAAAACCTACCCATCAGCATATCATCCGTTTCGCTCCTCCCCTGGTTATTACCGAAGAACAACTGATGGAAGCAATTGCAATAATCAAAAAAACCATACTAAATATCTTGTAAAATCCAGCTCTAAAATAAAACAGTAAAGCTCTAGGCTGTATATTAAGCCACCCTGACTGTAGGGTGGTTTTTTTTGTAAGGAGAAAAATTATGAAGAATCTGGTATCACTTATTTTAGCTGCAGTTTTAGGAAGTTCGGGCTGCTCTGTCAAAAAGGAAGATAAGCTCATAATTGGTATTATTAAACCTTCACTTAATCATCTTCCTCTGGAAATGGCAATTGACTTAAATTATCTGGATAAAGACTGCATCGTGATCAAATATTTCAATTCCGGCTGGGAGACTAACGAAGCACTCGTTTCCCAAAATATCGATGCGGCAATTATGCCTTTTACCTATATCTGGACAGATGTTTCCCAAGGTAAAGAAGTTAAAATCATTTCCTTCTTGGAAAGGGAAAGTGACGGAATTATTACTGCTCCTGAAATAAAATCAATAGCAGATCTCGATCAGAAAAGGATCGGCCTGTTGCGCTCATCAACCCTTGATCTTTTTTGGGAAATCTTTGCAGAAGATCAAAAGCTGGAATTCATACCCTGTTACTTTCGCACTCCAATGGATATGGTCGCTGCCCTTAAAACAAATAATGTAGATGCTTTAAGTTTTTACATACCTTCCATATTTAAAATCGGAACAGATTACAATATTATACACTGGTATGGCAATGATTATCCTTCTCATCCCTGCTGCGATCTGACTGCAAATACAAATAGCCTGAAAAATAAACCGGAGCAAATAAAAATTCTGCTAAAAGCTCTGGAAAAAAGCAGTAAAGCAATTGGTGATAATGATGAAACCAGACAACTGATCAAAAAATATTTTGGTTTAGAAGATCAATTGATCACCAGCTCACTGCAACATATAAAATTTAAGACGGGGTTTGATGAAAATGGCAAGCTCATCGAACATAAAGTTTTCCAGAAAATGCTGGAAAAGGGTTATGTTAAAAATCACATAAGTGCAGAGGAAGTCTATTATGAGATCGATAAGGATTAATTTTCCTGGCTTAGGTATTCTCTTGCTTCTGATTCTGCTTCTGATGAGATCTATGGAAACAGAATTCAAAGACCTTATCTTTCTGGAAATTTCTGTGAAACTATTACTAAAAGATATGCTTTATTCCTTTTTAAGAGTCTCTCTAGCAGCCGTAACAGCCTGGATATCTGGCATTATTGCAGGATATTTACTGCTGAATTACACTCCCCTTTTCAATCTGCTTATCATCACTGTAAATTTTGTCAGACATATTTCACCTTTTGCCTGGCTGCCTTTTGCCATTATCTGGTTTGGGCTGGGTGAAGCTCCCATTAGCTTCATCATGTTCATAACTCTGTTCTTCCCAACTTTAATAGCTGCAATGAACACATTTTCCAATATTCCTCAGGAATTTCTGGAAGAAGCTCAGGTTCTGGGTGCAACAAAATCACAATCATTATTCAAAATAGAAATTCCCCTCTCTGCTAAAGACCTGCTTAATACTTTTAGAATTATCTGGGGACTTGGCTGGACTACAATTATAGCTGTTGAAATGCTGGGAGTAAATAGCGGTATGGGTTTCCGTATCCTTGATTTCAGATATCTGATGAATTACACTTCTATGATCATATATATCATAATCATGGGAACTATAGGAATTTTGATCGATTTTTTATTAAGGAAATTGATTGCCTTATTTGTCTGATTAGAATATACTTTTAAGAAAAAGAAAAAAGGTAAAATATCATGAAAAATAAACTCCTGATAATTGCGGCAGGTGCACAAATAGCCCTGGAAAAAGTCAACTCAATTATCAATGATTCAGATATTATAATCGCTATAAACGGCGGCTCCGAAATCTGCCACAGAATGTCTATTAATCCTGATTACATTCTCGGCGATCTGGACTCAGTCACTGCTGTTTTACAAAATAAATTTCCCGAAGCAAAAATTATTAGATCTACTGATCAGAATACTTCCGATATGCAGAAAGCTCTTGAATTCGCTAATACATTGAATCCTGAAAAGATAAGAATAATCAACGCTTTTGGACTCCGCTCGGATCATGCTGTCAGTAATTTGCTGGTTTTTGATTCTTACCCGCAACCTGAAACGTTAGAAATTTATGATAATTATGGAATATGGAGAATTCTTACTCCGGGCAGTCATGATTTTCATTTTCCTGCTCTGCGTACAGTTTCCTTATTCTCTTTTCACAGAGTTTCAGGTCTAACGCTGAAGGGTTTTAAATTTCCCCTCAAAGACAAGGACTTTCCCGATAGATTCATCGGATTAAGTAATGAAACTGTTGAAGAGGATATATGTATCAGTTTCAGACTGGGAAAGATTTTTATTTATGAATTATCAGATAAATAGTTTTGTAAAATCTGCAGGTAATTTCGTATAAGTTAATTGTTAATAAAAAGCTTGCATCAAAAATGAATTTCTAAGAATTTGCCAGAAATAGGTAACGAAATAGCTTGGAGGCTTGATGAAAAAAATAATAATTCTAGCATTACTAACAACCTTCGCACTTTGTGTGTTTGCTGTAGAAAATGTCGCTGTTTTAACCTTTGATAAAAAGGACCGAGCCAGTGATTATGTTGCTAATTCTATGGTAACTCGTGATTTTAAGGATATTTTTAAAGATTACGATAATTTCGATCTTATCAATCAGAAAGATGTTAATAAGGTGATCAAAAAATCAGGTTTTACGAATCTTTTCTATTTGGGAAAAGATGATATTGCCTCTCTGGGAAATGAATTGGGCGCTGATATTCTGATCTGGGGTACCGTTACTTCTATTACAAATTCAGAATTTAAGGTTGATGCCAAAATATTGAGTGTGAAATCTCAGGATGTTACTGCTGTTAATTTCAATGTTCAGAAAGATAGTAACCAGAGAAAAATTGCCATAAAGAACAACCTGATTTCCCGCATGCAAGAATTCAGCGCTGGTGAAGTTGAAAAGCTAATCAGTATTGCCATGCAGCATTATAATAGTGAAAATCTTACTTCAGCTCAGGAAAGTTTTGAAGCAGTTCTGGAAATGGAACCAAATAATATCGAAGCAACTTTTTATCTGGGACTGATCGGATATAATCTTCGTGATCTGGATACTGCTGAATCATTTTACTTAAAAGCACTTGAACTTGATCCTGATAATAATACAATCAAAAATTACCTAAGCAGAGTTTACCTCGACCAGAGCAGGAATGACGAAGCAGTTTCACTGCTCAGTGAAATTGCTGAGGACACTCAGGACATACTTGTCTGGATGAGAATTGGTAAGATCTATTCTGAAATGGAATATTATGACGAAGCGCAGGCAGCTTTTGAAAAAGCTATCGAAATTGATCCTGAATACTGTAACAGCTATCTGGAAATCGGTTATCTTTTCTTCGAGCAAAATTATTATGACGAAGCAATACCTTATCTGGAAAGAACTGCTAAATCCTTTCCTGATGATGATGATGTACAAAAAAAACTGGCTGATTGTTATAAAAGAACCGGAAAACTGGATAGCGCAATTCAGCAGTATAAAGATATCCTTGCTGAACAACCGGACAATATCAGAGCATACATGAACCTTGCTAATGCCTACATGGCTACAAGTAAATTCAAAGAAACAATAGAAATTGCAGATGTACTGAAGGAAAAGATTCCGGAGGATCCCAAAGTTTACATTCTTTATGCTTCCAGCTTCAGTTCTTTAAAGCAGTATACCAAAGCGGAAAACAATGCTTTGAAAGCACTTGAAATTGATCCGGAATTATATCAGCCTTATAGAATCCTATCAGATATATATTTCGCTAAAGGTTACGAGAAGTACGAAGAATATCTTGCTCTGGATGAAAAAGCTCAAAATGCTTACGGTACTGAAGCAGATGAACTGGTAGATGAAAGAGATAATGTCAAAATGATAGCTAATAGTAATTTCACCCAAGCAAAACAATACCTGGAAGAAGTACCGAAATTTACTGAAAATAGTTCTGAATTGAAATATATTAAATCCAGAATGAGTACTATCGAACAATTGTTAAAAGCTACTCAGAAAGATTTCTTCTAGCACCTTTGTTACTGTAAAATTGATAATTATAAAGCCTGCTGTTTATTCCGGCAGGCTTTTTTTTATTTAAATATAAGCGGTATTAACTGTCGAATATTATTCATCCTAATGATATCTTCACCCTTACGATTTAATTTGTTCTTTTCCGAAATATACACTTTTGTGTAACCTAATTTCCTGGCTTCCTTCACCCTTTTTTCAATTTGTGCTACCGGTCTGATATCCCCGTTCAGCCCTATCTCTCCCATAAATAACATTTTGCTTTCCAGGGGCTGATCACGAAAACTGGAAATTATCGCCGTTATTATGCTTAAATCCAGAGCAGGTTCAAATACTTTTATTCCACCCGATAATTTTATGAAAATATCATTCTGTTTCAAATTAATATTTAAATTCTTTTCAATTATCGCGATCAATAATGACAGCTTCTTTTGATCTAATCCCAAACTCACCCTCTGTGAATATCCATAACTGGTGGGAACAACCAAAGCCTGAACTTCGGCAACAAAAGGACGAGATCCCTCCATAACACAACCAACCGATGTACCGGCTACAACTTCTTCCTGACTTATAAAATACATGGAAGGATCTGTGATTTCCTGTAATCCAGTGGAACTCATCTCAAATATTCCAATCTCATTTGTAGAACCGAATCTGTTTTTAGTAGCGCGTAATATCTTGAACTGATTATTGACATCTCCTTCAAAATACAGCACTGTATCCACCATATGTTCTATAATTTTAGGCCCTGCCACAGCTCCATCTTTAGTTACATGCCCAATCAGGAAAAGAGGTATACCGGTTGTTTTCGCCAGCCGAATTAAAAGTGCGGTAGTTTCTCTAAGTTGAGAAACACTGCCGGGAGAGCTCTCGATCGAATCCAGATAGATAGATTGAATTGAATCAACCACAATTAGATCCGGTTCAAATTCCTTTAAGGTCTGTATGATATCATCCAGCACTGTCTGGCAATAAAGGTATAATCTCTCGGCTTTACAACCAAGTCTTTTACTTCTCATTTTAATCTGTTCTTTACTTTCTTCACCGGAAATATAGAGAACTTTTTTACCCTGTTCCGCCAGTTTATCACTGATCTGCAACAAAATTGTAGATTTACCCACTCCGGGTTCACCTCCAATAATTGTTACCATCCCCGGGATGATTCCACCACCCAGAGTACCATCAAATTCCTTAATCCCACTCATCATCCTCTTCTCTGCAGTAGGAACAATATCACATATCGCTTGCGGTTCTTCCTTCTTCAGATCAAAAATGTCATATGAGGATATTAAAGTATTCTTTTTCTTATTACTTTTACCGGTAAATCTGGCTGTTTCTTTTAAAGAATTCCAGGCACCGCAATTAGGGCATTTACCCGACCATTTCAAAGTCTCAGCACCACATTCACTACAGAAGAACATAATCGTTTCCCTTTAAATTAAAATATTTTCTGGCTGCTTTAATGTCAGCCTTTATAGCATCAATTAGATCATTACGTGATTCAAAATGCAGTTCCTCTCTCAGCTTCCTGTGAAAAATTATTTCAACTTCTTCATTATATAAATCCCCTGCAAAATCTAATATATGGGTTTCTACTTCCAGAATGCCTGTTTTTTTCAAGGTTGGGCTATATCCCACATTAGTAAGACCAAAATAACGTTGTTCCTCAATTAGAATTTCACATAAATATACGCCCAGGGC
Source organism: Candidatus Cloacimonas sp. SDB (assembly GCA_001412425.1). GTDB lineage: Bacteria > Cloacimonadota > Cloacimonadia > Cloacimonadales > TCS61 > SDB. The sequence continues at coordinate 10,291 of LKUH01000377.1, read as the reverse complement.
AGGGATCAATTTATTCTGATCTGCAGGATTAATATTTAGGGTCGGAAATCCTAATCCCGTACCTAATTTATGACCTTTCCTGACCAGACCTGCCAGGGTATAATTACGACCAAGATATTTCTTTACCTCGATCATATTACCTTCCCGAACATAATCCCTGATTATACTGCTGCTAACGATTCTATTCCCAATTTTTAAAGGAGGAATCAGCTCGATTTCCAGTTCGTTTTCTTGAGCAAAACTCTGTAAAAATTTATGATCTCCACTTCTATCTTTTCCGAAATGAGTATCATAACCTACCACCAATGAAGTCGTTTTTATCTCTTTTAGAATTATTTCATCCAGAAACTCTTCGGGACTCATTTTTGCTATTTTCTGATTAAATTTCAGATATAGAACAAAATCTACACCTAAATTTTTTAGTAATTTCTCTTTTTTAGCTCTTTCGGTAAGCAGATAGGGAAACGTCTTTTTATGAATTGTTTCCAAGGGATGATGAAAATACGTTATTATTACAGCTTCACCTGATAATTTTTCAGCTTTCTGTACCAGACGTTGAATTAATTTCTGATGTCCTAAATGTACACCATCAAAAGTTCCCATCGCTACTATCGGCCTTTTGAAGATATTATTTTGATGTGTGAAATATGTCATACTATAACTGTCCTTGGTCTAAGAATTTTTTCTTCAACCTCTCCAAATCCAAGCACTGAATTATCACATGTAATAAGCAGGTCTTTAACATCGGGAAAATCCACTCCCAGTTTTCTTCCCTGCCGGAAATCTTCCCGCTCTTTTTCGGAAATTTCAATTTGGGGAAATTCTGAAAATATATTAATCAGAGGAAAAAGTTTATCCCTCCAGTTTTCCGGGTTCAAAGAAGCCAATTTCTCTGCCTTCTCCACCTTGATTTTGCCTATAGCTGTCCTTCTCAATTCAACGGTAGAGCCATAATTATTCAACATCTCACCTATTGTTTCTGACAGTACTCTAATGTACGTTCCTTTACTCACAGTAGCGACATAGGTTATTCTGGGAAGTTCTATCTTTGCAAATCTGAAATTCAATATGCTTATCTGTCTGGGTTGCAATTCTGGATCCTGATTGTTTCTAGCCAGTTCATAAGCTTTTTTGCCGTTAACTTTTAAGGCAGAATATCTATGCGGAATCTGTTCGCTGATCTTTAATATTTCAGGCACCAGTTTCTTAATCTGATTGACCTTAACTTCAGCAAAATCCTTTTCGGATACCTTATTTCCGGTAGAGTCACCCGTATCAGTTTTAATGCCAAGCTGCATCACTGCTGAATATTGCTTATTCTGGTTGATAATTTTGGCTGATAACCTGGTAGCTTTGCCAATACAGATTATAAGAAGGCCACTGGCAAAGGGATCCAATGTTCCGGTATGACCCATTCTTCTAATCCGGGTAATCTTTCTTAACTGCCTTATTACATCAAAGGAAGTTATTCCAACGGGTTTATCAATAAGTAAAACACCTGAATCTGTCATTTCAACTGTTTTTTTATCTCGGTAAGAACCAGTTCTTCAACTTCAGCTAAATTACCTTCCAGAGAACAGCCCGAAGCTTTCTTATGACCGCCGCCACCAAATTTCCCAGCAATGATATTAACATTCACGGAAACAGATCTTAAGCTGAGTTTATATTTTCCTGAAGAAGTTTCGGAAAAATACCCCACAACTTCCACATTTTTCATACCTTTAACCCAGCGCAGAATCTTGTAATCTGCCTTTGCATCCAATTTGTTCTGTTCCAGCATTTTGGAAGTCGAATTCAGAAAAACAACTTTCCCGTGGCAGAATTCTTTAATCGTATTAAGGATTCCGCCCACATATCTCATCTCGGCAGGTGTTTTATTCAGTAGAAATAATTTTGTTATAGACCCCGGATCCAGACCTAATTCCATGAGTTGCGCACATACCTGGAAAGTCTCTTCATCTACATTGGAATTGATGAAATTATCAGTATCATTTATGATAGACAAATATACAGCCTCAGCAACATAAAGAGCAGATTTTTTATTCATTTGAAAGATCTCTTCCTGAAACAGCAGAAAAATTATTGCACCAACAGCTACTTTGGCAGAATCAATGAAGTAATCCGATTCGATAACATTATTCTCGATATGGTGGTCGATTACAATAATATTTTCGGCTTTGGTTATCAATGGTTCACAGCTGCCCAGCCTCTCATGTTCATGGCAGTCAAGAACAATTAAAGTTTTATAGGAAAGGTCTTTATCATATACAATTGTTCTGCTTTCGGCGTTCAGAAAACGGTAAACTTCAGGAATTTTTTCTTCCAGGATTATATCGGATTTTAAATTTAAAGTTAAGAGTATTTCCTGCAAAGCCAGAGCAGCTCCAATGCCATCCCCATCAGGATTTTCGTGTGTTACAATGCCTGTTTCGGACCCCTGCTCCAGAGTGTTAAGCAATATCTCTTTTAATTTTGGAAGTGAATGAATTTTCATACAGTGTCTTAATCTTCCTGGTTTTCCGTTTTGATCTGAGTAAATATTTCATCTAATTTACGGGCATTTTCTTCAACCTGGTCGAAAATAAAAATAATTTCCGGAATCCGGCGCATTAATTTTAGCTCGGCGATAGACTGTTTAATCATGCCGGTGCTTTTTTCCAGAGCTTTCTGGATATCTTCCAGAGCATATTCACTCATATGACTATAATAAACCTTAGCCTGTGAGAGATCATTGGTTAGCTTCACCTCTGTGATCGTGACAAAATCAAGATATTTATCGCGTAATTTGTAATTTATGGTCTTGCTGATAAGTTTGAGAAGTTCTTTTTCAAATCTCTGAACTCGAATTCTGGGCATATTGACTCCTTTCTTACAGATACAAATAGTTATCTGGCAACTTCTTCCATAACGAAATTTTCAATAATATCGCCTTCTTTTAAATCATTAAAATCCTTAATCCCGATTCCACAGTCTGTACCGGCTTTAACCTGCTTAACTTCATCAGCATAATGTTTAAGGGAAGATAATTCACCTTCGTGAACCAGAATATCATTTCTATACAGCCTAACCAGACCGGAATTGGTGATAACTCCCTTTTCCACATAGCAGCCGGCTATTGTTCCAACTTTTTTGATCTTGAATATCTGCTTAATAATAGCTGATCCCATAATTTTCTCTTTAAATTCAGGTGCGAGCATACCCTTCATTGCCTTTTGCAGATCTTCAATAGCTTCATAAATTATCTGATAAAGCTTTATCTCAACTTTTTCCTCTTCCGAAAGTTTCTTGGCAGAATTGTTCACTCTAACATTGAAGCCAATAATAATCGCGTCGGAAGCTGATGCCAGATTAACGTCAGCATCGTTAATACCCCCAACCCCTTTTCTGATGATATTGATCATCACTTCATCGTCAGACAGCTTTTGAAAAGAGTCGCATAAAGCTTCCACAGAACCGTCTGTGTCAGCTTTGACGATTAATTTAATTTCAGACATTTCATTTTCTTTGATTTTCTGAAAGAGATTATCCAGATTAGTTTTAGCCTGATACAACTCTCTCTCTTTTCTGATATGTTGCCTTTCTCCACTGATCTGGCGAGCGATCTTTTCATTTTCCACCTGGTTAATGATATCACCTGCTTTGGGTACTTCATTTAAACCGAAAATAATTGCTACGTCAGAAGGATTCACGGTTTCAATCTCATTTCCCCTTTCATTTTCCAGCTTTCTGATCTTTCCGTAAGTTGCACCGCAGACGACACTATCTCCCTTAGATATTGTACCTTCCTGCAAGAGTACTGTTATTATAGTTCCCATTCTCTGATCTTTCTTAGCTTCAATTACAATACCTTTACCAGGAACATCCAGCGGAGCTTTGAGTTCCTTCATTTCGGAAGCCAGATTTATCGTATCCAGTAATTCATTAATACCCTCACCTGTTTTAGCAGAACAGGGTACCCAGAGTATCTCTCCTCCGTATCCTTCCAGCATTAAATTCTGTTTCATTAAATCGGCAATAGTTCGATCAATATTAGCATCTTTAAGATCAATTTTGTTGATTGCAACAATTATCTGCACTCCGGCAGCCTTGGCATGATCGATCGCCTCAACTGTCTGCTTCTTAACACTCTCGTTAGCTGCTACAACAATTACCACAATATCTGTAACATTGGCTCCACGTGCTCTCATCGCAGCAAAAGCTTCATGACCGGGTGTGTCGATAAAGGTGATCTTCCTGTCTTCGTAATCAACCTGATAAGCTCCGATATGCTGAGTTATTCCGCCAGCTTCACCAGCAATTACATTGGCGGAACGGATATAATCCAGAATCGCTGTTTTACCATGATCCACATGTCCCATTATAGTAACAATGGGAGGTCTGCCAACCAATTCGGCATTAGTATGTTCATCCTTTTTTTCTTCCAGAATATCTGTACCATATTCTTCCTGAAATTCTACATCAAATTCAAATTCAGCACAGATCATTTCAAGGGTATCTTTATCTAAGCGTTGATTAATTGTTACCATCTGCCCCATTTTAAAAAATGTACCGATTATATCTGTTGCCGAAACATTCATCAGCTTAGCCAGTTCACTTACAGAAGTAAACTCGCTGATTACTATTTTTGTGTCAGCCTGTTGATCTTCTTTTTCATCCTTGCGATATTTTCTTTTTTTGCCGGAAGTTGCCAAAGTTTTCTTTATATTCTTGGAAATAGTAGCTTCTTCAACTTCGGAAGGTATGAATTTCTTCTTGCGACCACCTTTTTTCATATGTTGAACTTTTGCTTTTATATGTTTGCTCTTTTCCGCATACTTTTTTTCTTCTATTTTCTTCTCTTCTTTCAATTTCTTTTGTATAATTGAATCCGGACTGGGTGGAACAACCACGTCAGGAAGTTCTTTCTTTTCTACTACCGGCTTCCGGACAGACTCTTTATAGCCGCCCTCTTTTTTCTGAGGAACTCTTTTGGGTGCTTTTTTAATTTGTTTTTCAACAAAAACAGGAACTTCAGGCTTCTCTTCCTTAAGTTGTTCAGCCTGTTTGACTTGTTTATCATGCTCAATCAACTCTTCCTTCTTTTTCTGCTCAGCCAAGATTATCTTCTTATGGTAAAGATTCCTGTCCTTCTGACGTTGTTTCACGGCCTCCACTTCTTCATTGAATTTTGCCCTGATTTTAGTAACGACCTCTTCGTCGACCGGACTCATATGACTTTTCACTTCCACACCCATATCTGAAAGATGTTTTTTTAAAGCAGCAGTTGAAATCTTAAACTCTTTAGCTAATTCGTGCACTCTGATTGACATGATAACCCCATTTTATAATAACTTTAGAACAATTCCTCTGGCAAAATTCTTATCTTCTACAGAAATTATGCCAACATCTCTTAATTTAAGCGAATTTCCCAGGATCTCTTTCGATCCGAATTCCACCAATTTTACGTTGTTTGCGTCTGCTATATTCCGCAAATTAGATTTCTGTCTGCTGGAAAGATCCTCTGCCATAAGAAGCAAGTTCGATCTGCCTTGTGAACAGGAGCGTTGACAGGCATCAAACCCTGTTTCAAGCTTTCCTGCTTTTCTACACAAATGCAGAAGATTTAAAACTTTTTCAATAACTATTGCTTTTTGTGTTTTCTTATCCATTTATCCAGCTTTTCAACACATAAATTATTATTGCAGACATAAAACCCTCGAGACGCAATTTTTTTCTGAAGATCAAAGACTATTTCATTATCCAGTACTACAAATCTGATCAATGCTTCTTTCTCCATTTTCTTTCTGCAGATCACACATGTTCTTTCAGGAAGATGATCCGCATGAGAATTTTTGTTTACCATTAAAAATATTCCGCTGATTCTTTGATCTTTGTAGCTGTTTTTAAGCCCAGCCCTTCCAGATTACATAATTCATCAACAGATGCTTCATAAATATCCTGTACAGAAGTATAGCCGTGAACTTTTAAAACCTCAGCCACTTTGGAAGTAACACCATCCAGATCACTGACATGACTGGTAATTCTGCGTTCTTCCGAGATCTTCTCTTCAAATTCTTCTTCTGTATAAATATCAAGTTTGAAATCAGTTAGTTTAGCAGCCAGTTTCACATTTTTACCCTTTTTGCCAATAGCTAGATTCTTGTTTTCCTGATTCACGATGATACGAGCAAAATTGCCTCTTTCAGCCAGATACACCTTCTCTACCAGGTCTGGTCCGATAGCATTTGCGATAAGCTGTTCCGGAGATTCATCCCACAAAACAATATCTACCAGTTCGCCGTTCAGCTCATTTCTGATCTGCTCAATCCTCATGCCTTTTGGTCCCAGACAACAAGCCGTGGCATCCAGATTCGGATCAATTGATTTTACAGCGACCTTGGTTCGCATTCCCGGTTCGCGCACAATTTTCTTAACTTCAATTGCTTCAGATGTGATCTCCGGGATCTCTGTTTCAAATAATCTTTTCACAAATTCCGGCCTGGTTCTGGATAAGATCACAATAACGTCATTCCGTCTTTTTCTGATGTTCACAACATAAGCTCTGATAATATCGCCAACTTTATAATACTCGTCCTCAATTTGTTCTTCTTTGGGAAGCAGAGCATCTGCATAGCCAATATCAACGACATAGCCGTTATAATCGTCTTTTCTCACTTTACCCGAGACTATCTGGTTCTTCTGATTTTCATAGTCGAACATGATCCTGTCTTCTTCCAGGCTTTTAATTTTTTCCAATATGGCTTTCCTGGCATTTCTGATAACTTTAGGTTCGAAATCAAAAACAGGGAGTTGAACAGTGATCTTATCTCCCAACTGAACATCTTCCTGGTAATACTGAGCCTCTTCCAGTGAGATCTCACCCAAAGAATCGTCTCTTTCCACTACAATTCTTTTAAATTTCGCAAAAATTCTATTAGTATCAAAATCTGCCACGATTTCCAGTTCATTTTCCAATAACATTTTTTTTGATATTGCCTGATATAATCCATCTTTTATTATTTCCGCCAATTTATCTTTGTCCAGCTGCTTGATATTAGCTAATTCTGCTAATGAAGACATTAAGTTAGCGCTCATCGTTACTCCCTAATCACTTTTTTTATAATTAAAATATGTTTTCGCTTTTTTTATATCAGAAAATTTAACGGCCAGGTCATCTTCTTCTAACTGCACTATTATTTCATCGGGTAAAACTTCTTTCAGAATTCCTTTTATTACCTGGGAATCACCATTCCTGTTAAATACTACTTTAATATTTTCACCAATAGCACTTACGTAATGCATCTTTAATTTAAGATCTCTTTCCAGTCCGGGAGAAGATACTTCCAGGTAATATCTATGCTGGATCAGATCCATTTCCTCTAAAACCCGGTCCATATATCTGCTTACTTTTTTACAATCCTCAACAGTAACTCCACCGATCCTGGTTATGTAAACAAGTAGTATCATACCTTTGGCAACCTGTTTACTTTCAACGCCATATAAGGCTACATTATTAATATTACAAGCTTCTCTGGCGATTTCAATTACTTTATTCAACTTTTTTGGTTCCATCAGATTCCCTTAAATACCATGATACCACTGAATATCAGTGGTATCGAAATTAATCAAAAAAATTGCTGACCCACAGTCAGCATCAATTCAATATTTAATCTTTTAACCAACGGTTCACAAAAATCTGCAGGACCTGTATCTGTCAAGGAGTTATTTCCAATAAAAATAACAGGTTAAGAAATTTAGCCTGCCACACTGATAAATAGTAGGAATTTCTTTATTATTGTTTTTAAAAACCTTCTCTCAGTTATTAGGAAATAATTATTGACTTATAAACCCTTTTTTTTAAATAAACACAAAATTGTATGTGATGTAAAACATCTAAGTTATAAATATTGCGGAGGATAGATGTCTAACTTAAAAATTCTTCTTTCATTCCTGATCCTAATATTAGCCTTGAGCCTTTTCGGACAGAGTAATTTTGAAAATAATCTGATCCTTGAAATAACTGTTAATGGCAATATAAACATAGCTAAAGAGCTGGTTTATTCTGTGATCACTTTTGAAGTCGGAGACCTTCTTAAGACAGAAGAAATCTCAAATTCAATTAAGAATCTTTACAAACTGGGAGTTTTTGAAGATATTATTATTAATGTTATTGATCTGGAGCAGGGGAAATCTGTAGATATCACAATTATTGAATATCCCATCATTAATTCAGTGGAATATGTTAATAATGAAAAGATAAAATCAGCAAAATTTGCCGAGTCACTTAATCTCAGAAAGGGTAATTACTGGGCTCCTTTTATCGAAAATGAGATCCGACATAAGATTTTGGATCTCTACAGAGAAAAAGGTTATCATCTAGTTCAGATTGATTTTGAAGTAATTCCTCAAAGCGGAAATCTGGTCGATATAAAAGTAATTTTAGATGAAGGGACTAAAGTTGTTGTGAAAGCAATTAAAATTCACGGAAACAAGGAGATTCCTGCAAAGAAACTGCTGGGAAAGATGAAAACCAAAAAAAGATCCCTGTTCCGTTCCGGGAAATTTGAGCAAGAGGTGTTTGAAAACGATCTGTCTCTCATAATAGATTATTATAATAAGTTCGGCTTTATCGATGCCAGAATAATCTCCTGGGAAAAAAATCTGGAAGATGACCGTTTTGTCATAGATATCTATGTTTATGAAGGCGAATCCTACCGTTTCGGAGATGTTAAGGTTTTCGGCAATGAGCGATTCACAGATGACATCATCATTTCAAATTTTAAATTTCAAGAAGATGAAGCTTTCAATCTCCAGAAATTTAACGATCAGCTTGCCCAGGTTGCCTCAATGTATCACGAAGAAGGCTATATCTACTTTAATTACGATCATGAACTTATTAAAGTTGGAAATCGTATCGATATAAAACTCAACATTAAAGAAAATACTCGAGCCCGTATTCATAAGATCCATCTGGTGGGTAATCGTAAGACGAAAGAAAAAGTGATCCGCAGACATCTGGCAATTTTTCCCGGTGATTATTACAGGCAATCCCGCGTACGCAGAACCCTCAGCAATATTTACAACATGGGATTTTTTGAACCCGACCTCTACCCGGAACCTACTCCGATTAATCAAAATGGAGATATTGACCTCACCATTCATCTTAACGACCGTATTTCAGGTTCGGCAAACGGTGGTATAGCACTTAACAGCCAGCAGGGTCTGGTAGGTCAACTAGCAGTTTCCCATAACAATTTATTTGGAAACTCCTGGCAGTCCAGTGTCAAATGGGAATTCGGAAGCGATATTCAAAACTTTACTTTCAATTTTACCAATCCCTATTTTCTGGATAGTAATATTCTGCTTGGTTTTGATGTATACCTAACTACTAAAGAGTGGTCCACTTATAAGCTGCTTACCAATGGGGCGTCTGTAAGGGTCGGAAAAAATGTCAGTTTTCTTGATTATGCCAGAGTTATCGGTGGTTATTCTTACTACCAGAAGAAATATAGAATCCTGGAAGGTCAGGAATCCGGAGCATCGGAAACTCTTCAGGAACTTGATAAAAGGGGCTGGCAAAAAACAAGTGCTGTAAGTTTAACTTTCTCCAGAGACAGTAGAGATAATAATCTTTTTCCCACAACCGGTTCAGAATTTGTAATATATAATGAAATTGCCGGCGGTCTGCTCCAGGGAGATTTCAGTTACTTCAAACAGATACTTCAGGTAAGCTGGTATACCAAAACCGTTTGGGAACTTACTTTAAGGACTAAATGGCGTTTCGGTTATGTTACCGGATATGAAGGAAAAAGTGTTCCGCCTGATGAAAGATTTTATCTGGGGGGAACAGGATCGGACGGTATCAGAGGTTACGCAGATAATTCTGTAGGTCCCGAGGAAGGTGGTTCCAGAGCAGTTATTTTTTCCACTGAATATGCTGCCCCTCTGGCTGGTGATCAAATTGTGGGTTTACTCTTTTTTGATTCAGGAGATTGCTATAACAGTTTGAAAGATTTTGATTTCTGGAAAATGAAAATTGGAGCAGGTATCGGAATCAGAGTAAGAAGTCCCTTTGGCCTCATCGGATTTGACTATGCTCATAATTTCGAAAATAAAACCTGGGAACCCCATTTTCAGTTCGGTACCACTTTCTAACACTAATTGTAAATACTAAATACAAAACTCAATAAAAATTCTTGACGCTGAAAAGCGATTTTTTTTGTTGTCAAATTCTCGGGGCGTAGCGCAGTCCGGTTAGCGCACTGGTTTTGGGAACCAGGAGTCGGAGGTTCAAATCCTCTCGCCCCGACCA